>NZ_QAIU01000508.1:0-11331 GCF_003061205.1 Pseudomonas sp. HMWF006 | reverse complement strand
ACATTGAAGGTGCCGCCAGGATCACCCCGACCGTAGAGCATGGTGGCCGGGCCGCGGAGCACTTCGAGGCGTTCGATTGTGTTGGCATCCGGCATGTTCGGGTAGCCGCGGTTGATCGGGAAACCGTTTCGATAGAACTCGCCGCTGGTGAAGCCACGCACGGTAAACGTGGTCAGGCCCTGGCCACCAAAATTGTTCGCCCGCCCCACGCCCCCGGCGTAGTCCAGCGCGTCCTGCAACCGGGTGGCGCCCAGATCCTCGACCGCATCCCTGGAAACCACACTGATCGATTGCGGGGTTTCGTGAATCGACGTGTCGGTACGCGTGGCGCTGGCCGAGCGCGTCGCCCGATAACCCTGCACCGGGCCGTCCGCCCTTTCGTAATTCGCCGTACCGATCACATCGGTTGCGTCCAGCTCGAGCGTTGAGGGTGACGCCCCCGTTTGTTCAGCCCATGAGGCAGACGACAAGGCTTGCAGCACACAAATGGAAAGCAGGGTTCGACGCATGGAGAAGAAAACCTTTACGAATAGGCCAATGCAGGGAGTGAAACCGCCAAAAATACCCGCGCATGCTATACAAAACCATTCGCAATTAACACTTATTCCCATTCACATGCTTCTGGAGAGTCATGAATGCCGCAGGGTCTTTGGTGACGTCCGACTGACCGCTTTCAGCTGAAGTGAACATTCGTCTAATTTTTTTACTCTGCGTTGCATCCATTCCTGCCCCTGCTCCGTAAATTCAACACCCTCATTCGAAGGGTCGAAAAATCAAGGAGACGCATCATGCACATGTTCATCAAACGCCTTGCTATCGCGTGCTTCACACTGTTGAGCCTGGGCGCCGGATTCAGCTCTGCCGCCGATACCGTGATGGTTGGCGGTGCTGCCATGTATCCGACGAAAACCATCGTTGAAAACGCAGTCAACTCCAAGGATCACACGACGCTTGTTGCAGCGGTGAAAGCGGCCGGGCTGGTCGATACGCTTAACAGCAAAGGGCCGTTCACGGTCTTCGCCCCCACCAACGAGGCCTTCGCAAAACTGCCCGCCGGCACGGTCGATACGCTGGTCAAGCCAGAGCACAAGGCCGACCTGACAAAGATCCTGACCTACCACGTCGTGGCCGGCACCTACACCGCCAGACAATTGATGAATGACGCGAAAATGCACGGCGGTAAAGTGATGCTGAAATCGGTCCAGGGAGAACCGCTGACCGTGATACTGCACGATGGCAAGTTGTGGGTGGAGGATGCCAAAGGTGGCAAGGCTGGCATTACCATTGCCGATGTCATGCAGTCCAATGGCGTGATTCACGTTATCGATACGGTACTGATGCCGAATTGATAAGGCAGGCCACGGCGGACGCGCTTCAGAGCGTCCGCTATCGGCGGCTCAGCACGTCGGGCGAACAACGCAGATGCCCACTGAGCGGCTTCTGGCAATGGTTGGCCCACACGCTCAAATCGAACGCTGATTCACCCGCGCCATCAACTGCTCAGCCGACTCCTTGCGCTCCGAATAGCGATCAACCAGAAACGCTTGTTGGTCACGCAGCAGCACGGTGAACTTCACCAGTTCTTCCATCACATCGACGACGCGGTCGTAGAACGGCGAGGCCTTCATCCGCCCGGCGTCGTCGAACTCCATGTACGCTTTTGGCACCGAGGACTGGTTGGGGATGGTGAACATGCGCATCCACCGCCCCAGCACCCGCAGTTGGTTGACCACGTTGAACGACTGCGAACCACCGCACACCTGCATCACCGCCAGGGTCTTGCCCTGGGTCGGACGTACCGCGCCGAGTTCCAGCGGGATCCAGTCGATCTGCGCCTTGAACACTGCCGACATCGCGCCATGACGTTCCGGCGAGCACCAGACCTGACCTTCCGACCACAGCACCAGATCGCGCAGCTCCTGCACCTTGGGGTGATCGAGGGGCGCATCGTCCGGCAGAGGCAGACCGGACGGGTTGAAGATGCGTGTTTCGGCACCGAAGTGCTCCAGCAAGCGTGCGGCCTCCTCCACCAACAAACGACTGAACGAGCGTTCGCGGGTCGAGCCGTACAGCAACAGGATGCGCGGCTTGTGCCCTTCGGTCAGCGCTGGGCCGGGTTCTTCAAACAGGGTGGGATCGAGGTTGGGCAGGTGTTCGGACATAAATCCTCCTTAAAGCACACCGATTCGGTCGAGCGCGGTTTTCAGTTCATCACGGCTGAGGCTGTCGAACGGCAGATCAAGGAAGGCCTGGCAGCGCTGCTGGATGTGCGCCAACGTGGCGCGGAAGGCTGCGTCAATCGCCGCTTCGTCACCCGTCACTTCGGAGGGATCTTCCAGCCCCCAATGGGCTTTCAACGCCGGTCCGAAATACACCGGACAGGTTTCCCCGGCGGCTTTGTCGCAGACGGTGATGACGATGTCCGGCGGATTGCCTTCGAAGGCGTCATTGCCTTTGCTGTGCAAACCGGCAATCGAAATACCGGCCTGCTGCAACGTGGTCAGGCTGCGCGGCAACACCTGGCCTTTAGGGAAACTGCCGGCACTGACCGCTTCGAATCCCGCCGGGGCCAGGTGATTGAACAGGGCTTCTGAGAGGATGCTGCGGCAGCTGTTGGCCGTGCACATGAACAGGACTCGCATGGGGTCACTCCGAGGGAAGATTCAGCAGCAGGCGGTTTCGCGAACCGGTCGGCCATCCATATTCTGCAGGCGGGTGGCGTTGCCCTTGAGCCAATCGGCGTTGGCCTGGGCCGTCACTTGCAGAATGTCGTGAACCCAGGCCGGCAGATCCGGATTGAGGCGGTAATACACCCACTGGCCCTGACGCCGATCGAGCAACAGACCATTGCTGCGCAGCTGCGCCAGGTGACGGCTGATTTTTGGCTGGCTGTCGTCGAGGGCGCACATCAACTCACAGACACATAACTCGCCCTGATCGGCAATCAGCAGGGTCGCGCGGACGCGGGTTTCGTCGGCCAGGCTCTTGAAGACTTCAGGGGGGGTGATCATGGCGCGCTCATTACATATGGAAAACCGAATATACGGATATCCATATGTAATGAGCAACAAGAAAATACCGAACTGACCCGGACGCTCGAAACCCGCTCACTCGAGGCGAGCTGATCCGGGACAATCAAAGGTTGCAGCTGTACTGATATTCGAAGGGAAAAAACACCGTATCGACCACCAGCGAAAACGGCGCATCGATCAGTAAAAACGGAATCAGCTTGCCTTTGGAGGTGCCCACCAGCCACCAGTCAAACCGCAGGCCGATGTAGGGGCATCGGTGTTTGTCGTAATCCATGCGCATGGCGGTTGCCATGCAGCCACTCAACGTGGCGATCAGCACCAGCATTATCAACTTGCGAAACACGTAACATCCTTATTACTGCACTGCACCGCGATGGGTTAACGCACGCCTGAATCACCGCGACTCAGGTGAACGCCCGATCTCCTCGCGTGCAGGCATCGTATCCCCGTGAGTGGCTGATATCGGCCGACCACAACCAATCCTGAATCGAAAAACCGCCAAGCCCGCTACCAAAGACCGCCGAACCGATCGTTACATCTGCGCGGATTGGCCGTTTTGCCACTGCCTGCGATAACACACTTCAAGCCGCCGAAAATGAACATACGTTCATCGCAAGCCGCATTCCAGGCGTCTACCCTGCGGGTTCCGACATAGTGACTACAGGAGTACCCCACCATGTTCTCGCACGAAAGCGTCCCGTTGATTGTCATTTTCATCATCATGCTGCTGGGCGTGCTTGCAGCCTTCCTCCACCCGGTACACGCGTTGTTCAGCTGGCTTCGGCGGCGCAAGGAACGCTCGGCGACCGAACTGGTTGAGCGCGATTAATTTTTTCATTCACTGAGCAACCAGGGACGGATGACTTTGCTGGAAAAGAGATTCGTCCCTGTTTATTTCACGGGGTTGCCCGCAAAGAGTCGAGGCGACGCCGACTCGACGACCTCGCCAATGACTGCAGCAAAGCACCTGAGGATATGCTGCAATAGGCGGCGGAAACGGATGAAGAGCTCAACGGCCTGACCCGTCAAACGTCACACGAGGAGGCCTGAATGCCGAAGACACCGCCGGCCAGCAAAGAGGCCACCAGCGCCGCAGACATCGAACGTTCCATTCAAGCCCTGAACACAATGGCCGAACGCCTCTGGGGCCAGGGTCGAGAAGCCGAAGCCCAGGCCCTGCTCGACGCACTGGACGCATTGAATCGGGCACTCGACAGAATCCGCATTGGCGAGAGTCGCCGGGTGGCTACGCTTCATTGACCGACCGACGTCCTGTAGGCGCAATGTGCCGCAGCGCCTGCAGGTATTGCGTCTTGGCCCTCGTTCAGGGCTTGAGTATCAACAACGGCTCGCCCTTCTTGACGATATACGTCGCCAGTTCCGAACCCTTGTCCTGACCGGCATTGCGCGCGATGTGCGCGACGCCTTCTGGAATGTACAGCGAATCCCCGGCCTTCAGCGTCACGGGCGCCCTGCCCTCCAGTTGGTATTCAAAAGTGCCGCTGATCACATACGCCACTTCCACGCCCGGATGCGCATGGCGCGGTGAGGTCACGCCGGGTTCGAAATCGACCCGCGCCTGTATCACTTCACGGTCGGCTGCACCGAGGTCCTGGCGAACCAGATCGGTGCGACTCAGGCCTTGTTGCCAGGCCTTGGGTTGGGTGTCAGCGGCGTGTGCGTTGCCGATCAAAGACGCGAGTATTGCAGCGGTAGCCAGAAACAGTGGACGGCGCATGATGTTGCCCTCTCGAACGTAGTGGTGGGGTTGACCGCTACTGTGAGCCAGGCCTGTAGGGCGGATGTGTCGCAAACCTGGGGTTTGTTATCGCCGTGTATACCGAATCGGGTTTGATACAGGCTTATACAAAGATTTCGCCGGGGTACTGCTGCGCCATCAACCATGTCCTCAAGGCGACGATTTTCTTCGAGTCCGCGGTTTCATGGGGCGTCACCAGATAGAACCCCAACTCATCCTTCAAGCGCAGTGCAAAAGGCGCGACCAGACGCCCGGCCCGCAGATCATCGGCAACATAGGTCGAGCGCCCGATGCACACCCCCTGCCCGTCAACGGCGGCCTGCACAGCCATCATCGCCAGGTCGAACGTCAGCCGCGGCCCTTCAGCCAATGTCGCTGACTCACCGGCTGCGCTCAGCCAGCGGTTCCAGTCTCCGGCGGTCATGCCACTGACTTGCAGCAAGGTGTGATCAAGCAAATCTGCGGGCGTGTTCAGCCCTTTCGAGGTGCTGAGCAACGCCGGGCTGCACACCGGGAAAATCTCATCGGACATAAGAAAATCCGCACGCAAACCTTTCCAGTCGCCGCGCCCGTAACGAATGGCCGCATCAATGCCGCCCTGGCGAAAATCCACCAGTTCGGTGGAGGCGCTGATTCGCACATCTATATCGGGGTTGGCCTGCTGGAACGACGGCAGGCGCGGCAGCAGCCATTTGGAGGCCACGGAGACCAGGGTATTGATGGTCAGCACCGTGTTTTGACGCGACGCCAACAATGCCTGCGTCGCATGGCGCAATTCATGAAACGCCGCACGGATGCCGGGCAAATAGGCCTGCCCCTCTTCAGTGAGCGCCAGCCCCTCCTTGAGCCGCAAAAACAAGGTCACGCCCAGCTCGTCTTCAAGTCGCCGAATCGGATGACTGATGGCGGTTTGCGTAACGTGCAGTTCTTCGGCGGCCTTGGTAAAGCTCATATACCGAGCGGCGCACTCAAAGGCTCGCAAGCCATTGAGGGAAGGCAGTCTGGCGACCATGACAATTCTGTACCCATGAGATTTTGTCATACGCTAGCACTGCAAATGACCTTTGCGAAAGCCTGCTCGCGCAACGGATCCTGACACCTCCCCATTCACTGGAAGTGCCATGAAACTGTATTTCGCGCCCATGACCTGTTCGTTGTCCCCGCATATCGTGTTGCGAGAGCTGGGCCTGCCCTTCGAGCTGATTCGCGTCAACAATCAGAGCAAGCGCACGGCTGACGGCCGTGACTTTCGCGAGATCAATCCCAAGGGCTACGTCGCTGCACTGATGCTGGATAACGGCGAGGTGTTGACCGAAGGCCCGGCCATCTTGCAGTTCCTTATTGATCGCGTCCCCGCCACCCAACTGGCACCCGCTCCGGGCACCTGGGAGCGGACGCGTTTGCAGGAATACCTGAGTTTCATCAACGCGGAAATCCATGGCGGCAGTGCACCGCTGTTCGATGCGCGGATTCCGCCGATGATCAAGGCGATTTTCAAGGAGAAACTGTTCAAGCGCCTGGACTACCTGAACCGCAAACTCACGGATCAGGACTATCTGATGGGCACGTTCGGTGTCGCCGATGCCTACCTGTTCACCGTGCTCACGTGGCTGCCGAACTTCAATATCGAACTGGCGGACTGGCCAGCGCTTGCCGCCTACGCGCACCGGGTGTCCGCTCGTCCCAGTGTCCTGGCGGCCATGGCGGCGGAAGCGGCGACGCAGCCGGTGTAAGCGAACGGGCCATGTCGACGCTGAAGCTGTAAACTGGCGCGATCTTCATTCGCTCAAACAAGAGATCAGCATGGCCAATCAAGACATCACCTTCACGCCCGATCCGGATGCGGACTCGATTTCCTCGGACGTCGCCACCTTCGGCGGGATCATGGTTTCCACGCAGATTCCGACCCGCGCCGATGGCAGCCTGGAACTGGGCGGCATCACCGAGCAGAGCGAATGCACGCTGCAAGCGCTGAAAGTCGCCCTGGAGCGTGCCGGCAGCTCGATGGACCGGGTCATGCACCTGACCATCTACCTCACCGACATGGCCGACCGCGCCGCGTTCAACGAGGTGTACAAGCGTTTCTTCGCCAAACCGTGGCCGGTGCGTGCCGCAGTCGGCGTTGCCTCGCTGGCCGTTGAAGGCATGCGCGTGGAAGTGACCGCAATGGCCGCCAAGGCCTGATTCACACCCGCCAACCCTGTGGCAGCGAGCCTGCTCGCACACGCTTCAGTTCAGTCTCCGTTGAGGTTGAATGTGCCGGCGCCTTCGCGAGCAGGCGCGCTCCCGCTGGGGCGGGCACCGTGTCTGCTGCCATCGGGCAGCACAGACGTGCCGGGCGCACGTTTCGCGGGTAGAATGCGCGGCTAACCGTGACAGCCTGACTAAAAAAACTATGTCCTTGCCCAAGCATCACCTGGAATTGCTCAGCCCTGCCCGCGATGTGGCCATCGCCCGCGAGGCGATCCTGCACGGCGCCGACGCCGTATACATCGGTGGCCCGAGTTTCGGCGCGCGCCACAACGCCTGCAACGAAGTCAGCGAAATCGCCGAACTGGTGGAATTCGCCCGCAAGTACCACGCGCGCATCTTCACCACCATCAACACCATCCTGCACGACAACGAACTGGAGCCGGCGCGCAAGCTGATCCATCAGTTGTACGACGCCGGGGTCGACGCGCTGATCGTTCAGGATCTGGGCGTGATGGAGCTGGACATCCCGCCGATCGAACTGCACGCCTCGACCCAGACCGACATCCGCACTCTGGAGCGGGCGAAGTTCCTCGATCAGGCCGGTTTCTCGCAACTGGTGCTGGCTCGCGAACTGAACCTGAAAGAAATCCGCGCCATCGCCGATGAAACCGACGCCGCCATCGAGTTCTTTATCCACGGCGCGTTGTGCGTAGCGTTCTCCGGCCAGTGCAACATTTCCCACGCGCAGACCGGGCGCAGTGCCAACCGTGGCGACTGCTCCCAGGCCTGCCGTCTGCCGTACACCCTCAAAGACGAAAAGGGTGGCGTGATCGCTTACGAAAAACACCTGCTGTCGATGAAGGACAACAACCAGAGCGCCAACATCCGCGCGCTGGTCGAAGCGGGTGTGCGCTCGTTCAAGATCGAAGGTCGCTATAAGGACATGGGCTATGTGAAGAACATCACGGCCTACTACCGCCAGCGCCTCGACGACGTGCTCGAAGACCGCCCGGACCTGGCCCGCGCCTCCAGCGGCCGCACCGCGCACTTCTTCCTGCCCGACCCGGAAAAAACCTTCCACCGTGGCAGCACCGATTATTTCGTCACCGATCGCAAGATCGACATCGGCGCCTTCGACTCGCCGACCTTCACCGGCCTGCCGGTGGGCACCGTCGAGAAAGTCGGCAAACGCGACATGCAGGTCGTGACCCACGAGCCGCTGTCCAATGGTGACGGCCTCAACGTTATGGTCAAGCGTGAAGTGGTGGGTTTCCGTGCCAACATCGCCGAAGCCAAGGGCGAGTTCGAGGAAGACGGCGAGAAGCGCTACCGCTACCGCGTCGAGCCGAACGAGATGCCTGAAGGCCTGTACAAACTGCGCCCGAACCATCCGTTGAACCGCAACCTCGACCACAACTGGCAACAGGCGCTGCAGAAAACCTCCTCCGAGCGTCGCGTGGCCCTGAGCTGGATGGCGCGTCTGCGTGAAGAGCAACTGGAAGTGACCGCCACCAGTGAGGAAGGCATCAGCGCCAGCGTTACCCTGAACGGCCCGTTCGGCGTCGCCAACAAACCGGAGCAGGCGCTGGAGCAACTGCGCGATCTGCTCGGCCAGCTTGGCACCACGCAATACCATGCCACCGACATCAAACTGGATGCGCCTCAGGCATTCTTCATCCCGAACTCGCAGCTCAAATCCCTGCGCCGTGAAGTGATCGAAGCCCTGACCGCCGCTCGTGTCGCTGCGCACCCGCGTGGTCGCCGCAAGGCCGAAACCACTCCGCCGCCGGTGTACCCGGATTCGCACCTGACTTTCCTCGCCAACGTCTACAACCAGAAGGCCCGCGACTTCTACCACCGTCACGGCGTGAAGCTGATCGACGCGGCGTACGAGGCGCATGAAGAGCCAGGCGAAGTGCCGGTGATGATCACCAAGCACTGCCTGCGCTTCTCCTTCAACCTGTGCCCGAAACAGGCCAAAGGCGTGACCGGCGTGCGCACCAAGGTGGCACCGATGCAGCTGATTCACGGCGATGAAGTGCTGACGCTGAAATTCGACTGCAAGCCGTGCGAGATGCACATCATCGGCAAGATGAAAGGCCACATTCTCAACCTGCCGCAACCGGGCAGCGTGGTCGGCCACATCAGCCCTGAAGACCTGATGAAAACCATCCCCCGCGCTCCGCACTGAGTGGTTGGCGAGTACGGTGCTGCGGCGCCGTACTCGCCCGCCCTTCTGCGAATACACCAAATCGCAGGCATAAAAAAACGCCAACTTCTTGCGAAGTTGGCGTTTTTTTCGAATATGGCAGGGGCGGCTGGATTCGAACCAACGCATGGCAGGATCAAAACCTGCTGCCTTACCGCTTGGCGACGCCCCTACTGCTCTGTCCAGCGCCTCGTTGAGGTTCGCTGTGAGAACGGGGCGCAATTTACCAACATTCATTTCGTTTGTGAAGCCTGATGTGAAATATTTTTTGTTTTAAAACAGCGACTTATTATTTTCGACCGGATACGGGCCAATGATCAGGCCGTTTCGCGCCGTGTATCACACTGTGTACGCCCCCCGCTGCGACACATCGCCTTTCAACAACGCCGTTCTTCGACACAGGCCAGATACGCCCCCGCGCTCAAATGCACTCAAGGTTTGAAGGGGTGAATCGCAACCCTTGGCCAAAGGCTCGCAAAGGAGACGTCACCATGAAGATGGCACCGCACACCCGCAAAACCGCCACGGCACTTGGCTTGTCGATGCTCGCTGTGTCGTTGTTCGGCGCCTTTGGCACCGCCCAGGCACACACTACCGAACCAGCCGCCGTCAGCTATTCAGCGCCCTCGCCCTTCGGCCCGCTCAAGCACGTGAAGGCCGGCCTGCTCGACGTGGCCTACGCCGAAACCGGCCCGGCCGACGGCCCGGTGGTGATCCTGCTGCACGGCTGGCCCTACGACATTCACAGCTACGATGAAGTCGCGCCGTTGCTGGCCGCCAAGGGCTACCGGGTGCTGATGCCGTATGCGCGGGGTTATGGCGACACGCAGTTCCTCTCCAAAGACACCCTGCGCAACGGCCAACCGGCGGCGCTGGCCAGTGACGTCATCGACTTCATGGATGCGCTGCAGATCAAGCAAGCGGTGCTCGGTGGTTATGACTGGGGCGCACGTTCGGCGGACATCGTTGCGGCGCTGTGGCCGGAACGCGTGAAAGCGCTGGTATCGGTCAGTGGCTATCTGATCGGCAATCAGGCCGCCGGGCAAAACCCGCTGCCGCCCAAGGCTGAATTGCAGTGGTGGTATCAGTTCTACTTCGCCACTGACCGTGGCCGCGCTGGCTACGAAAAGAACACCCACGACTTCGCCAAACTGATCTGGCAACTGGCCTCGCCGCAGTGGAAATTCGACGACGCCACGTTTGACCGCAGCGCCACGGCCCTGGAGAACCCCGATCACGTCGACATCACCGTGTTCAACTACCGTTGGCGGCTGGGCCTGGTGCAGGGCGAAGCGAAATACGCCGCACTGGAACAAAAACTCGCCACCGCGCCGTCCATCAAGGTGCCGACCATCACCCTTGAAGGCGACGCCAACGGCGCGCCGCATCCGGCGCCAGAGGATTACGCCAAGCGCTTCACCGGCAAGTATCAGTTCCGTTTGATCAAGGGCGGGATTGGCCACAACTTGCCGCAGGAAGCTCCCCAGGCGTTTGCCAAGGCTGTGATTGATGCGGATCACCTGTAAAGCCCCTCACCCTAGCCCTCTCCCGGTGGGAGAAGGAATTGACGCAGGTGATTGGGAGAGCACGTTGCCTTGGGATATCGGGGTGAACTCAGGTCAGTAACGGCTTCGGTTATTTGACGAGGCGTTTTTCCTTCGACGGCCGATAACCGAAATACGAGCTGTAACACTTGCTGAAATGGCTCGGTGAAACAAACCCGCACGCCACCAGCACCTCCACCTGCGACAGTTCAGTGTGCTGCAGCAACCGCCGCGCTTCGGTGATGCGCAGTTCCAGGTAATAGCGCTGCGGCGTGGTGCCCAGTTGTTCCTTGAACAAGCGCTCCAGCTGACGACGGGATCGGCCGGCATACACCGCCAGTTGCTCCAGCTCCAGCGGCTCTTCGAGGTTGGCGTCCATCAGTTTCACCACTTCCCGCAACGGCGCACTGACGCAGATGTTTTCATCCGGTTTGATCCGCCGATAGCGCGACTCTTCGAACGCCAGAATGTCCTCGACACCCTCGACCAACGCCTTGCCGTGCAGGCCTTTGATCCAGTCCAGCGCCATGTGGAAGGCTCCGGACGGGCTCGACGCGGTGAGCCGGTCGCGATCGATCACGTAGGGTTCGCTGC
>NZ_QAIU01000507.1:2225-4105 GCF_003061205.1 Pseudomonas sp. HMWF006 | reverse complement strand
GTGCAGGCCCAGCTCAATCCACTGCCAAAGAACAAACCGCTGAGCGGCTCGTTCCGTCTTAGCGGGCTGGATCTGTCGGTGGCGCGGCCGTTTGTACCGATGGTCGAAAAGCTTACCGGGCACTTGAACGGCAGTGGCACGATTTCCGGCGGGCTGCTGGCGCCGCTGGTCAACGGCACGGTGAAACTCAGCGACGGCGAAGTCTCCGGCGCCGAGTTGCCGCTGGAACTGAAGGATCTGCAACTGCAAGCGGTGATCGCCGGTGAAGCGGTGCGCCTCGACGGTGGCTGGAAGAGCGGCAAGACCGGCCAGGGCAGCCTCAACGGCAACGTCGCCTGGGGCCAGGCGCTGATGGTCGATCTGGCGTTGAAAGGCACGCAGTTGCCGGTCACCGTCGAGCCCTACGCCAAGCTGGAAGTAGCACCGGACCTGAAGATTTCCATGGCCGGCGACGAGTTGAAAATTGCCGGCAAGGTGCAGGTGCCGAGAGGCGAAATCACTGTCCGCGAACTGCCGCCCTCGACGGTGAAAGTCTCCGACGACACGATCATCGTCGGTGCGCAGACCGAAGAGGGCAAGCCGCCGATGGCGATGAGAATGGACATCGACGTGGTGGTCGGCGAAGACAAACTGAGTTTTGCCGGCTTCGGCCTGACCGCCAACCTGCAAGGTCACGTGCACATCGGCGACAACATGGACACCCGCGGCGAACTGTGGCTCAACGACGGCCGATACCGCGCCTACGGCCAGCGCCTGAACGTGCGCCGTGCGCGTCTGTTGTTCGCCGGCCCCATCGATCAGCCGTATCTGGACATCGAAGCGATTCGCCAGACCGATGACGTGATCGCCGGTATTCGCCTGAGCGGCAGCGCCGAGCAGCCGACCACGCAGATCTTCTCCGAGCCGGCCATGAGCCAGGAGCAGGCGTTGTCGTATCTGGTCCTCGGGCGGCCGCTGAGCACCAACGGCGAAGACAACAACATGCTCGCGCAAGCGGCGTTGGGGCTAGGCCTGATGGGCAGTTCCGGGGTGACCAGCGGGCTGGCCAAGGACCTGGGCATTCAGGACTTCCAGCTCGACACCCAAGGCAGTGGCAACACCACCAGCGTGGTCGCCAGCGGCAACATTTCCGAGAAGCTCAGTTTGCGTTATGGCGTCGGCGTGTTCGAACCGGCCAGTACCATTGCGTTGCGTTACAAGCTGAGCAAGAAGGTTTATCTGGAAGCGGCCAGCGGTGTCGCCAGTTCGCTGGATATCTTCTACAAGCGCGATTTCTAGATCGCGCTTGCTTCTTGAATCGGGTCGCTGTCATCGCTGGCAAGCCAGCTCCCACAAGTCTGTCCGGCGCACCTGAATGTTGTGCCCGGCAAGGACCCTGTGGGAGCTGGCTTGCCAGCGATGGCGTCCTCTGAGGCGCAATCGCTGGTGGGCGCAGACGAAGGGTTACTGGAGATCCGCTGATTTCTCAGAGGTTGTCGGGCGGCACACCAGCGCCACCCGCTCGTAGTTCAGCGCCTTGTTGCGTTCCGGCAAGGCATAAGGCGCTTCGCAGCGCTGATTCTGCCAGTTGATGGTCAGGGTACCGGCGTCGGCTTCCACCAGCGCCAGTGCCTTGCCGCCCGGGTCGGAGATCGCCAGTTGCTTGCCGGCGCTGTCCTCCAGCGAGGCGCCAAACGGGATCGGCTGGTGTTGCGCGTCGAACAAGGCGAACTGCACGCGGCGTCCGGTCTTGCTGGTGTAACGCGCCAGCACCACCGCACCACGGCGTGGCACCACTTGCCGGGTCGCATTGTCGATCTCGATATCGCCGCCCAGATCGCGGGTGTCGAGGTTGATCCAGTTCACCCGATAAGGCTGCGCATTGGGCACCACGGCGAAGC
>NZ_QAIU01000507.1:0-2173 GCF_003061205.1 Pseudomonas sp. HMWF006 | reverse complement strand
CTCCGCCGCCGTGGCCGACGATCGAACCTGCCAGGTTAAGGTTCTGCGAGTTGTAGCCGCGTCCCTGACTGTAGCCGGCACTGATATCCATCACCGAGGTGCGAGTGCTGAGGTTGACCGACCCAGAGCTGCCGCCGGTGCTGCTGTTGCCGGCT
The DNA here is from genome assembly GCF_003061205.1 of Pseudomonas sp. HMWF006. NCBI lineage: Bacteria > Pseudomonadati > Pseudomonadota > Gammaproteobacteria > Pseudomonadales > Pseudomonadaceae > Pseudomonas > Pseudomonas sp. HMWF006. Next base: position 2,018 of record NZ_QAIU01000507.1, on the reverse strand, counting down.
TGTACCGAGTAATAGGTGTCGCTGTCTTCCGACAGATAGCCATTGATGCCCATTTGCGTGGTGTCGCTGGATTTCTGCGTGCTGGCCGAGACAAAGGCCCGTGGTGCACGGGGCTTGGAACCCAGCGGGAACGACACGGACAGGTTGATCAGCGTGTCGTTGTTCGCCGGGCCGTAATTGCCGACATCTTTGGAGTAGGTGGCGCCGATGTTGTAACTCACATCCCCCCAATAGTTGCTGTAACCGGCCGACAGGCTTTGCGAACCGCCGCGTCCCCAATAACGCTGGTCGCTGGCATTCACGTAGACGCTGCCAAATTCCTGGTTGCGCCCCAGGCTCTGGTTGACGGTCAGGTCGGTGCGGGTTTTCGAGTTGCCGCTGCGTTGCTGGCCATCGCGGCTCAACTCCTCGACGTGCTCGGTGAGGGTGCGATAGCCCTCGGTCGAGTAACGGTAGGCGGCGAGGGTGAAGTTGGTGTCGGTGCCGGTGAACGTCTTCGCATACAGCGCGCGCAAGCTGTTACCGGTGACCGTTTCGCCGAAGGTGTTGCTCATGGAGTGGGTCAAGTCCAGTGAGATCGCACCGATGGCAGTATTGCGACCGGCCCCGACGGACAACGCCTTGAAATTGTCCGTGGCCTGCACACCGACGATCCCGGACAAGTTGCTGCTGATGCCATACGCCAGTGTGCTGCTGACAAACTGCGGGGTCAGCTGATCCTCGCTGTTGCTGTTGTACTGGCCGGCCGAGACGCTGTACTTCAACTGGCCCTGACGGACCATGATCGGCAGGCTGGAAAATGCTTGCACCGTCACCCGGCGTCGACCATCGGCTTCGATAATCGTCACTTCCAGGTCGCCATTGGAACCGCTGGGGTAGATATCGCTGATCTCGAACGGCCCCGGCGGCACGTTGGCGGTGTAGAGGATGTAGTCGTTCTGGCGAATCTCCACGGTCGCACTGGACTGCGCAATGCCGCGAATCACTGGCGCATAACCGCGCTCGCTGTCGGCACGCATGCCGTCGTCGGACGCCAGTTTCAAGCCGCGATAGCGCACGCTGTCGAACAGGTCGGCATCGGAGAAAATATCCCCGGCGCTGAACTGGCCTTTGAGTGCGGTCACGTCATGTTGCAGATAGCTGCGGTTGCTCTTGAACGTGCTGGGCTGGCCGGTGCTGCTGTTGAAATTCGACTCGTTGCGCAAGCGCCAGCCACCGAGGTTGATCCCGTTGCGCAAGCCGAGGTTGTTGGACAGGGTGTTGTCAGCCTGGGTGCTGTTGCGGCTGCTGCTCAACTGGTAGTTGATGAATGCGGCGGGCACGCCTTCGTCCCACAGCGCCGGGTCGACGTAACCACGGCGGCCACGCTCCATGGCGCTTTGCGGCACGCTGACCATCAGGCGCAGGCGCGGCACGTCGTAACGCACGCTGGCATGATCGATCAGGGCGGGCAAGTCGATGCAGGCGTCGGCGTCATCAGCGGCCAGTTTGCCGCTGGCTTGCAGTTGGCCGATATCGACCCCCAATTGCTGCACCATCTCCAGGGTCAGGCAGGCCTCGACCTTGCCCGTGCCGGGGTGGCGACGGAAGTCGATATCGCGACGGCCGACCAGGGTCTCGTTGCCGTAGAAGTCGACCCGGTAAATGCCGGGTAACACGCGACTGGTGGCGAGCAGCGATTGCAGGTCAACAGAGGAGGGCGCGCCTTGCAGAAACGATGTATTGAATTGTTCTTCGTCATCGGCCAGGCAGGTGCAACTGAACATCAGGGCAATCGAAAATGGCGCCAATCCGTCGCGCTTGAGTAAAAACATGCAGGAACCCTATATCACCTCCGAAACGAACTAACGGAGCGAAGAGAAATACAGTGACAGTGCGGCTGTAGCAGCGGCACGGAAGTTATGGCGCTTCTTTATTCAAACTGGCGCGGGTATCGAGATTGTTCGAAAGTTGCGCGCTGTAACGGTCTTGTGCGCCATAGTCATTAATGCTGCTGAATAACAAGCGCACTGTATTGA
>NZ_QAIU01000049.1:0-4307 GCF_003061205.1 Pseudomonas sp. HMWF006 | reverse complement strand
GGGATGAAGGGGGTTTCTGTAGGAATATGGGATGGCAAAGCGCAGGCAATCTGGGCATTTGTTGTTTCAGTGATGCTCGGGTTTCTATCCTGCAATCTTGCGTCAAATGACAAGCTGCATGCTTGGTTACGATTTCGAAATGTAACCAGAAAAACCTCGTATCCCAGTCAGTGGTACAGCACCTTTGCGCGACATGATCGGCTCATTACACTGCATTTGAACGACGAACGGCGCCTGTTCGGCTGGCCTTGTGAATGGCCTTCCGAACCTGCGAATGGACAGTTTGTGATGCAGAGTCCGAAATGGTTGGGCGACGATGGCATTGCCCAGCCTTTTGAAGCAGATCTGTTGGTGATAGATTCGTCGAAAGTTCAGTGGGTTGAATTCACCACCATAAAAGAGGGCCAGTCATGACCGCCGAAGCACCCAGACCCATGCCGCCAGAAGTGGCCCGCTACCTTGGTTCGAACGACAGAAACTCGCCACAAACTGCTCGTGGTCCAAGTGCTCCGCCTCCGCCAAAACGGTGATTGCTCACTCGGGTGAGGCGATAATTCATAGCGATCGCACCAGCCAGTCCCGAAACGCCTTCAACGACGGCAACGCCTCGTTACGCGGCGGATACACCAGGTAATAGCTGCGCCGACTGGTGATCGGTTCCCCCAGTTGCAGCAGCTCGCCGTTAAGCAATTCATCGTCCACCAGAATCCGCGGCACCAGCCCTACGCCGATATTCGCTCGCACGGCCTGAATCAGGTGCGAGGTCATTTCAAAGCTCGGTCCGATACGCATGCTGCGGTGCGGCAAGCCGTGATGAGTGAACCATTCCGCCCAGGCCTGGGCATTGCTGCTGACGTTGAGCAGCAGTTGTCCGGCAATCTGTTGTTCGGCGTCCTGACGTTCGGCTGCCGTTAATTGCGCGCTGGCGATCACTACCAGTTCTTCGGTGTGCAAGGGCAGGGCGCTCAGCCCCGGCCATTCACCGCCACCGACGCAGATCGCCGCGTCGATCTCGCTGGTGTCGAAGTCGATCGCTTCGATGCGCGAATGCAAGTGCACGGTCATCCCGGGGTGTGCGGTGTAGAAGTCCTTGAGCCGTGGCAGCAGCCATTTCGAACCGAAGGTGGGCAGCGTCGCCAGACGCAGGCTGTGAATGCCGGAACCAAACGCCATGGCTTGAAGCGTCGCACTGCGGATCTGCCCGAGCGCTTCGGCCAGCTCGCGCTGATACATGCGGCCGACATCGGTCAGCACCACTTGCCGGCCTTCGCGGCTGAACAGGCGCATGCCGAGCATCTTCTCGAGAATCTGCACCTGACGGCTGACCGCGCTTTGCGTCAGCGACAGTTCATGGGCGGCGCGGGTGTAGCTTTCATGCCGTGCGGCGGCCTCGAAGGCCAGCAACAACGACATGGAAGGCGTGAGTGTTCGCGGATTCATTCGTTTTAGTCATGGATTGTGGGTCGATTTTACGTTTGTCCCGATGGCGCCAAGCAATGAACATAAGCACCATGAGATGGCAGGAGCGTGACGCAATCATTCATTGCGCACAACTGTTCACCGCCACACGGCCCGATTTTGACCGAGATTCCTGACCGATGATTGCCCAGCTGTCGCCCGCCACTGCATTGACCGCCGATTACCAGCAGTTCCTCAACGCCCTGAAAGCCAGCGGCTTTCGCGGTGAAATCAGCGCCGATTACGCCAGTCGCGTAGTGCTCGCCACTGATAACTCGATCTATCAGCGCCTGCCGCAAGCGGCGGTGTTTCCGATGGACGCCGAGGATGTGGCGCGGGTTGCGCGACTGATCGCCGAACCGGCTTATCGGAAAGTGGTGATCACCCCGCGTGGCGGCGGCACCGGCACCAACGGTCAGTCACTGACCGACGGCATCGTCGTCGACCTGTCGCGGCACATGAACCGTATTCTGGAAATCAACGTTGAAGAGCGCTGGGTGCGCGTACAGGCCGGGGTGGTCAAGGATCAGCTCAACGCGGCGCTGAAGTCCGCCGGACTGTTTTTCGCTCCGGAACTGTCGACCTCCAACCGCGCCACCGTCGGCGGCATGATTAACACCGACGCCAGCGGCCAGGGCAGTTGCACTTACGGCAAAACCCGCGACCACGTGCTCGAGCTCGACATGATCCTGCGCGGTGGCGAGCATTTGCACGGTCAGCCGCTTGACGAGCGCGAGTTGCTCGCCCAGTGCGCCCGCGAAGATCGCGTCGGTGAAGTCTATCGCTGCGCGCGGCAGATCATTGATGAACAGGGCGCGCTGATCAAGGAACGCTTCCCCGATCTCAACCGCTGCCTCACTGGTTACGACCTGGCGCACCTGCGTGAGGCGGACAACCGCTTCAACCTTAACAGTGTGCTGTGCGGCGCTGAAGGCTCGTTGGGGTTCGTGGTCGAGGCCAGGCTCAATGTGTTGCCGATCCCCAAACACACCATGCTGGTGAACATTCGCTACGCCGGTTTCATGGATGCCCTGCGCGATGCACGGGCACTGATGGCGCTCAAGCCGCTGTCGATCGAAACCGTCGACTCGAAAGTGTTGCTGCTGGCGATGCAGGACATCGTCTGGCACGGCGTCGCCGAATACTTCCCGGAAAGTGCCGCGCGGCCGACGCTGGGGATCAACCTCGTCGAGTTTTGCGGCGATGATGCCGATGAGTTGCAGGGCCGAGTCGAGGCGTTTGTCGCGCACTTGGGCAGCGACCGCACCGTCGAACGTCTGGGGCACACGCTGGCCGTCGGTCATGCCGCGGTGAACAAGGTTTACGGCATGCGCAAACGTGCGGTCGGCCTGCTGGGCAACGTGGCCGGTGAGGCACGCCCGCAACCCTTTGTCGAAGACACCGCCGTGCCGCCGCAGCACCTGGCCGAGTACATCGCCGAGCTGCGCGAGCTGCTCGACAGTCACGGTTTGCAGTACGGCATGTTCGGCCATGTCGATGCCGGCGTGCTGCACGTGCGGCCGATCCTCGACATGAAGGATCCGCAGCAAGCGGCGCGGGTGCGCCCGGTGTCCGATGGCGTCGCCGCGCTGACCCAGCGTTATGGCGGCTTGCTTTGGGGCGAGCACGGCAAGGGCCTGCGTTCGGAGTACGCACCGGCGTTCTTCGGTGAACTGTATCCGGCCCTGCAGGCGCTGAAGGCGGCATTCGACCCGTTCAACCAGTTCAACCCGGGCAAGATCGCTACCCCGGCCAACACCGACGCGGCGTTGTTGAAAATCGATGAAGTCACGTTGCGTGGCGAGCTCGATCGGCAGATCGACGAAAAAGTCTGGCAGGACTACGGTGCGGCGATGCACTGCAACGGCAACGGCGCCTGCTACAACTTCGACCCCGACGACGCCATGTGCCCGTCGTGGAAGGCCACTCGTGAACGTGCGCAGTCGCCCAAGGGGCGTGCATCGCTGATTCGCGAATGGCTGCGTTTGCAGGGCGAGGCGGGGGTGGATGTGCTTTGCGATACGATCCGTCGTCCGGCATTTTTCAGCAGCCTGTGGACACGCTGGCGCAACAGCCGCAGCCAGGATGCCGATTTTTCCCATGAGGTGTACGACGCCATGGCCGGTTGCCTGGCGTGCAAGTCCTGCGCCGGCCAGTGCCCGGTGAAGGTCAATGTGCCGGAGTTTCGTTCGCGGTTTCTGGAGCTGTACCACAGTCGTTATCTGCGCCCGGCACGGGACTATCTGATCGCCTCGCTGGAATACAGCATCCCTTACATGGCGCGGATTCCGGCGCTGTACAACGGTGTGATGGGCGCCGCGCTGGTTCGCGGTCTGCTCGAACGCCTGGGGGGAATGGTCGATGTGCCGTTGCTCAGCCGCTTCGATTTCCATGCGGCGATGCGTCGCTGGCAGGTGCAACCGGCGACGGCGGCGACGTTGTCGGCGCTGACGCCGGCACAACGCGAACGCAGCGTGGTGTTGGTGCAGGATGCCTTCACCCGTTACTTTGAGGCACCGTTGCTGGCGGATCTGGTCGAGCTGATATCACGCCTCGGTTATCAGGTTTACCTGGCGCCGTTCAACGCCAATGGCAAGCCGCTGCATGTGCAGGGGTTCCTCTCGGCGTTCAATCGGGCCGCGCTGCGCAATGCTCGTCAATTGCGTGAACTGGCGGATATCGGTGTGCCGCTGCTGGGCCTCGATCCGGCGATGACCCTGGTCTATCGCCAGGAATACCTCAAGGTGCCGGGCATGGAGCACTGTCCCGAAGTGGCGCTGGTGCAGGAGTGGCTGCTCAAGGTCATGCCGCAGCAAACGCCTCAGGCCAACGCCGGTGCCTTCCGTTTG
>NZ_QAIU01000506.1:4236-9970 GCF_003061205.1 Pseudomonas sp. HMWF006 | reverse complement strand
GTCCCTGCCAGTGCCGACGTTCTATTCCTGATCCTGCCTCTATAAGGACGCGCCCATGCAACTGCTGACCCTACCGCCCTCACCCGCCCTGGCGACGTCGATTCGCGCTACCGCGCAGGTGTTCGAAGACCCGAAATCCCAGGCATTGCTCGCGCACCTGCAACAGGTCGCGCCGAGCGAGGCCAGCGTGCTGATCATCGGCGAGACCGGTACCGGCAAGGAACTGGTGGCGCGGCATATTCATAACCTGAGCCATCGCCGTCATCGTCCATTCATCGCCGTCAATTGCGGAGCGTTTTCCGAATCGCTGGTGGAAGCCGAATTGTTCGGTCACGAAAAAGGCGCGTTCACCGGCGCCCTGAGCGCCAAGGCCGGGTGGTTCGAGGAAGCTGATGGCGGCACCTTGTTCCTTGACGAAATCGGCGATCTGCCGATGGCGATTCAGGTGAAGTTGTTGCGCGTGTTGCAGGAGCGCGAGGTGGTGCGCCTCGGTTCGCGCAAGAGCATTCCCATCGACGTGCGGGTGCTGGCGGCCACCAACGTGCAACTGGAGAAGGCCATTAATGCCGGCAACTTTCGCGAAGATCTGTATTACCGGCTCAATGTGGTCAATCTGGAACTGAGTCCGTTGCGCGAACGGCCCGGCGATATCCTGCCGTTGACCCGGCATTTCATCGAGGCCTACAGCCAGCGTCTGGGTTACGGCCGCGTCAATATCAGCCCCGGCGCCGAGCACAAACTGCGCGCCTACGGCTGGCCGGGCAACATCCGCGAGCTGGAAAACGTCATCCATCACACCTTGTTGATCTGCCGCAACGGCGTGATCGAGCGTGACGATCTACGCCTGTCGAACCTGCGCATCGAGCGACCGGACGATCACCACAGCAGTGCCGACGATTCACCGGAAGCCTTGCTGGAACAAGCCTTTGAAAAACTCTTCGCGCAACAGGCCGGTGCGTTGCACGAAAAAGTCGAAGACGCCTTGCTGCGCGCCGCTTATCGCTTCTGCCATTACAACCAGGTGCATACGGCGGCGCTGCTCGGTCTGAGCCGCAACGTTACGCGCACGCGCCTGATCAAGATCGGTGAACTGGCGGTGAACAAGCGGCGACATTGCGAGAACCTGCAAGGTGAGCGTTTGATCCAGTTGTCGATCTAGCCGACCAGGTTGCAGTGCAGCGCATCGTCGTGACTGCGGGCAATGCTGCTCAGCACCTGGAAGGAGTTGAACGTGATGGTTCGCGCGTGATGGGCGTGGATCAGTTGCCAGAAGTCTTGCTCGCCGCTTTCGAAACTGCGAAACGCGGCCTCTCCCGCCTCACGACTCTGCCATTGCAGAAAGCTCAGCACACGCCGGCCATCGTCGCTGGCCTGCACACTGGCGCTGACGAAACCGTCGTAACGCTGGGCCAGGCGTTCGGTCTGCACCGACAGCGCGCTGACCAGAGCCGGTTGCTGACGGGGTTCGATTTCAAATTCGATCAATTGGGTAAAGCTGCGGTTTTTCATGGAAAGCCCCCACTCGGCGTTAGACGAATCTTGCGACTCGAAGGCCTGCAGGGTAAAACCTCTAGTTAAGTCAAGGTCAAGAGCATTTTGCAATGATCACCAAGGAAAACGTACACAAGCCGCTCACCGTCGGCGAAGTCGCGGCCCGCAGCGGCGTCGCGGTCACGGCCCTGCACTTTTATGAATCGAAGGGACTGATCAAGAGCCAGCGCAATGCCGGCAATCAGCGGCGGTATCCACGGGCGGTGTTGCGGCGGGTGGCATTGATCAAAGTCGCCCAGCGTCTGGGCATCCCCCTGGCGGAGATTGGCGAGGCGCTGAAGCGGCTCCCGGAGGATCGCGCCCCGACGGCGGCGGACTGGAAGGTTTTGTCCGAGCAATGGCGGCAGGAACTGGATGAGCGGATCAACCAACTGACCCTGCTGCGCGACCGGCTCACCGGTTGCATCGGCTGTGGGTGTCTGTCGATGGAGGCGTGTCCGCTGCGCAATCAGGGCGATGTGCTGGGGGAACAGGGGCCGGGGGCGCATTTTCCCGTCGAGCCTTAATCGTTCGTTGTGGCGAGGGAGCTTGCCACAAGGTCAACGTGAGCGTGGCCTTGCGGGTGCTGCTCGTCGGTTGAAAATCCTGGCCGTCAGGACAGTTCTATAGTGATTCTTCCGGAAAACCGGTGAAGCCCAATTTATAGAACAACAATCAGGGAGAACGTCATGAGCGTCAAACCCATTCCCGAGGGGTATCACAGCATTACCCCGTATCTCGGCATCCATAAGGCCACCGAAGCCATCGACTTCTACAAAAAAGCCTTCGGTGCCACCGAAGTCATGCGTCTGGACATGCCCGACGGCCGAATCGGCCATGCGGAGCTGCGCATCGGCGACAGCGCGATCATGCTCGGTACGCCTTGCGATCAGGGGCCGTTGAGCGGCCCGGACAACGCGGTGTCGGTCGGTTTGCATCTGTATGTCACCGATGTCGACAAATCATTTCAACGGGCACTCGACGCCGGGGCGACGACGGTGTCCGAGGTCAAGGATCAGTTTTACGGGGATCGCAGCGGGACGTTGAAGGATCCCTATGGGCACCTGTGGTTTCTCGCTTCGCGCAAGGAAGATCTGACCGAAGCGCAGATTCGGCAGCGGGCGCTGGAGATGTTTCAGCAAGCCTGAGTTTGTTCGGCGCCAGCAATGGCCTCTTCGCGGGCAAGCCCGCTCCCACAAGGGAACGCATTCCAAATGTGGGAGCGGGCTTGCCCGCGAAGAGGCCGGCACACGCAACACGCATCACACTTCATGAACCGCCACACCACGCTTCCCGTATTGCCCCCGGCGCCACACCCTTTCAGGATGCATCCAACAAGAACCCTGAAAAAGGATCAGCCCGATGTTTGCCGGATTTCTCAAGGACCAGCGCCACGTCAACGGCGTCGACATTGCCTGCCGCGTCGGCGGCAGCGGACCGGGCCTGTTGCTGCTGCACGGTCACCCGCAGACCCACGTGATCTGGCACAAGATTGCCGAGCAACTGGCCGAACACTTCACCGTGGTCGCCGCCGATCTGCGCGGGTATGGCGACAGCGCTCGCCCCGCCGCCGATGAGCTGCACCGCAATTACTCGAAACGCGAAATGGCCCGCGACAATGTCGAGTTGATGCAAGCGCTGGGCTTCGAGCGGTTTTCGATACTCGCCCACGACCGGGGCGCACGGGTCGCCCACCGCCTGGCCCTCGATCACCCGGATGCCGTGCAGCGCATGATGCTGCTCGATATCGCGCCGACCCTGTCGATGTACACGCAGACCAACGAAGCATTTGCCCGCGCCTACTGGCACTGGTTCTTCCTGATCCGCCCGGCGCCATTGCCGGAAACCCTGATCGAAGCCGATCCCGAGGCTTATCTGCGCAGCGTGATGGGCAGCCGCAGTGCCGGGCTCAAGCCGTTCACCGACGAGGCTTTCGCGGAATATCGACGCTGTCTGCAACGACCGGGCAGTGCCCGCGGCATCTGCGAAGACTATCGCGCCAGCGCCGACATCGACTTGCAGCACGACCGCGCCGACATCGCCGCCGGACACCACCTGAAGTTGCCGCTGCGCGTGTTGTGGGGCGCCGAAGGCACCGTCGGGCGTTGCTTCGATCCGCTCAAGGAATGGCAGCAGGTGGCAGCCGACGTCAGCGGCCAGGCATTGCCCGCCGGCCACTACCTCGCCGAAGAAGTCCCGGAACTGTTGCTCGCCGAAGCGCTGACCTTTTTGCGCTGACCGCCGCTTCGCCCTGACCTGAACCGTTTCCTGCCACGGGCCTCGACTGGCCCGTGCAGGATCCTCATGCCCGAAATCCGTCTCGAGATAATAACAATGACTATTCGAAAACTACTGGGAACCCTTTATGTACAGGTGCTCGTCGCCATCGCCCTCGGCGTGCTGATCGGCCATTACTGGCCGCAGGCCGGAGTCGAACTCAAGCCGCTGGGTGACGGTTTCATCAAACTGATCAAGATGATCATCGGCCCGATCATCTTCTGCACGGTGGTCTCCGGCATCACCAGCATGCACGACGTGAAACAGGTCGGCCGGGTCGGCGGCAAAGCGTTGCTGTACTTCGAAGTGGTATCGAGCCTCGCCCTGGTGATCGGCATCCTTGCCGCGCATCTGCTGCATCCCGGCGCCGGTTTCAACATTGACGTGAAGACCCTCGACTCCTCGGCGATTGCCGGTTTTGTCGGTCAGGCCGAGCACGGCGAAGGCATCACCGGGTTTCTCCTGCATGTGATCCCGACGACGTTTTTCGACGCATTCTCCAAGGGAGAAATTCTCCCGGTGCTGTTCGTTTCGGTGCTGTTTGGCGTGGCGCTGGTGATGGTCGGTGAAAAGGGCCGGCCGCTGGTGGGCATCATCAATCAGGCCAGTGAAGTGTTCTTCCGCATTGTCGGCATGATTGCCCGGGTGGCACCGATTGGCGCGTTCGGCGCGATTGCCTTCACCATTGGCAAGTATGGGGTCGGCTCGCTGCTGCCGTTGTTGAAGCTGATCGGCACGTTCTACCTGACCGCGTTTATCTTCGTGGCCTGCGTGCTCGGCGCGATCGCGCGGTACGCCGGATTCAGCATTTTCAAACTGCTCGGCTATATAAAGGCTGAACTGCTGATCGTGCTCGGCACCAGCTCTTCCGAATCAGCGTTGCCACAACTGATCCAGAAACTGGAAAGCCTGGGCGCCTCGAAAGGCGTGGTCGGCATCGTGGTGCCGACCGGTTACACCTTCAACCTGGATGGCACCAACATCTATATGACCCTGGCGGTGTTGTTCCTTGCCCAGGCGACCAATATCGACTTGTCGCTGGAACAGCAGCTGACCTTGTTGGCGGTGGCCATGCTCACCTCCAAAGGTGCAGGCGCCGTGGTCGGTGCCGGATTTGTCGCGCTGGCGGCGAGCCTGGCCGTGGTGCCGACCGTGCCGGTGGCGGCGATGGTGCTGATCCTCGGCGTCGACCGTTTCATGGCCGAATGCCGTTCACTGACCAACATCATTGGCAACGCGGTTGCTGCATTGGTCATCGCCGCGTGGGAGGGTGAACTGGATCGCGACAAACTCGCGCCCATCGCCCTCAAGTCCGGCCGTCATGCCCGTGCCGCCAAAGCCAGAGTTGCCACCGAGTAATCGCCGCCAACGGCAATGCTATTCTGGCGGCTTGTGCCGCCAGTGTTCGTTTTTGACATGTCCCAGAAGAAAGACACCGTGCCCCTGCCCGAAGACCTGCGTGTGCTGCTCACCGTGATCCGCCAGAACGGCTTCGCCGCCGCGGCCGATGAGTTGGGCCTGTCACCGGCCTACGTCAGCAAACGCATCCAGATTCTCGAAACCACCCTCGGCACTCGTCTGCTGCACCGCACCAGTCGTCGTGTCTCGCTGACCGAGGACGGCGAACGGGTGCAGCGCTGGGCGTTGCGCATTCTCGATGACTTTCAGCAACTGCACGACGAGCTGTCCGACGCGCACGACAGCCCACGTGGGCGTTTGCACATCTGCAGCAGTTTCGGTTTCGGGCGCAATCACGTGGCACCCGCGGTGTCGTTGCTGGCGGAACGTTATCCGCACCTGGAAATTCGCCTCGACCTGTTCGACCGGGTGGTGGACATCATCAACGAAGGCTTTGACCTGGAGATCCGCGTTGGCGATGACATTCCCGGCCAGCACCTCGGCCGGCGTCTGGCCAGTAACCGGCGGG
>NZ_QAIU01000506.1:1393-4226 GCF_003061205.1 Pseudomonas sp. HMWF006 | reverse complement strand
GCGGGCAAGAGAGCGTGCGGGTCAGTGGGCCATTGTCGGCAAACAACGGCGAGATTGTCTTGCAATGGGCGCTGGACGGACGCGGGGTGTTACTGCGCTCACTGTGGGATGTGAAACCGCTGCTGGCGCAAGGGCGGCTGGTGCAGGTGCTGGAGGACTACAGCCAGAGCGCGAACGTCTGGGCGGTGTACCCGACGCGGCTGGCGCATTCGGGAAAATTGCGCGCGTGCGTAGAGTTCTTGCAGGAACATTTCAAAGGGTTATCGCTGTAGCCCCGACACCACAACCCTCCCTGTAGGAGTGAGCCTGCTCGCGACAGCGATGGATCAGTCAGAATTGTTGTACCTGACACACCGCCATCGCGAGCAGGCTCACGCCTACAAGGGATATCAGGAAAGCCAAGGGTTGTTGGCCAGGTGTTGGCGTTCGAAATCTTTGATCTGTTCGCGGCGTTGCAAGGTGCTGCCGATGGCGTCCAGCCCCAGCAGCAGCGCGGTTTTGCGCAAAGTGTCGATCTGGAACCCGATCACGCTGCCATCCGCCAGGACAATGTGTTGCGCCTCCAGATCAATGCTGATCCGCGCCGTTTCAGGCTGACCGACAAGCGCTCCGATCCGCTGTACCTGCGTGCCGTCCAGGGTAATCAACAACACCCCGTTGCGCTGGCAGTTATCAAAAAAAATCCCGGCAAAACTGCTGCCGATCAGCGCGCGAATGCCCATTTGCTGCAAGCCCCACACCGCGTGTTCACGGCTGGAACCACAGCCGAAGTTAGGACCGACCACCAGAAAACTCGCACCCTGCCACGCAGGCTGGTTCAGCACGAATGCAGGATCAGGCGTGCCATCCGCCCGGAATCGCAGGTCGAAAAACAATCCGCGATCCAGCCCCTGACGGTCGATGCCTTTGAGAAACTGCTTGGGCATGATCACGTCGGTGTCGACGTTGGCCGCCAGCAATGGCGCGGCCTGGCCGCTGACGTGGGTGAAGGGTTGCAGGCTCATGGGCGTTCTCCAAAGTGGCGGATGTCGGTGAGACGACCGCGGATCGCGGCGGCGGCGACCATCGCCGGGCTCATCAGGTGGGTACGCGCACCGGCACCCTGGCGGCCTTCAAAATTGCGGTTGGTGCTGGAAGCACAGCGGTCGCCGGGGGCGAGCACGTCATCGTTCATCGCCAGGCACATCGAACAACCGGACTGACGCCATTCGAACCCGGCGTCGATAAAGATATGCGCCAGGCCTTCAGCTTCGGCCTGGGCACGCACCTCACTGGAGCCGGGCACGATCATCGCCCGCACATGCCCGGCCACTTGCTGACCACGCACAACACTGGCGGCATCGCGCAGGTCTTCGATCCGGGCGTTGGTGCACGAGCCAATGAAAGCGTGGCTGATGACGATATCGCTCAGCGCCATGCCCGGTTCCAGGCCCATATAGTTGAGGGCGCGGCGCATGTCCTGACGCAGGATCGGATCGCTGACGGTTTGCGGATCGGGCACTCGCGCGCCCATCGGGGCAACCTGGTCCGGACTGGTGCCCCAAGTGACCATCGGTTCCAGTTCACGGGCATCGAGGTGGATTTCCCGGTCAAACAGCGCCCCGGGATCACTGCGCAATTCGCGCCACGTCTTCAGGCCTTGTTCCCACAGCTCGCCTTGCGGCGCACGTGGTTTGCCTTTGAGATAAGCGAACACTTTCTCATCCGGGGCCATGAAAGCGCCGCGGGCGCCGGCCTCGACCGCCATGTTGCAGATGGTCATGCGGGCTTCGACGCTCAGGGCATCAATGGTCGCCCCGCAGAACTCGATGGCGTAACCGGAGGCCCCGGACGCACCGATCCGACCGATCAGCGCCATGATCAGGTCTTTCGACGTCAGGCCCGGCGCCAGTTCGCCATCGACGGTCACTCGCAGGCTTTTCAGGCGTTTATAGACCAGGGTCTGCGAGGCCAGCAGGTGCTCGATCTCGGAGGTGCCGATGCCGAAACCGAATGCACCCAGCGCGCCGTAGGTCGTGGTGTGGCTGTCGCCAGCGGCAATGACCATGCCCGGCAGGATGAAGCCCTGCTCCGGGGCGATCACATGTTCGATGCCTTGGCGCTTGTCGAGGATGTCGAGCAGTTCGATCCCGAAGTCACGGCAGTTTTCCGCCAGATACGACACCTGCCGCGCCCCGCCGGCATCGGGTATAGCGGCGACCCGCAGCGGCGCCGTCGGGTTGACGTGATCGACCACCGCCAGCGCCGTGCCCGGCCGCCAGACCGTGCGGCCGGCAGCCCGCAAACCGCTGAAGGCCTGCGGACTGGTGTATTCGTTGATCACCTGCCGGTCGATATAGAGCAGCACGTGGCCCTGATCGTCGAGGCGGCACACCGTGTGCGAGTCGATATGTTTGTCGTAGAGGGTTCTGGGGGTCATCAAAGCGCTCACTCAAGGAAACCGTGTGGTTTCCATCATAGGGAGCGGGGGCTGGCCATCAATCGGCGGACAGTGATGGCGCAGATCATGAATCGTGTTCAATCCCGGCCTCGAACGCCCCCTGTGGGAGGGCATCGAGCGAACTGCGAAACATTTACTTTCATATCCTTTATCGGGATTTGCCTCGCTCATCCGTCCTATAGAGATGCAGGCCGTTCGCGTAGGCAAAAGCCACGACCGGTCTTTCGGGGAATGCCGTGCTGCGAAGCCCGTAGCCACGCGCCCTTTCACCGCTATCAAGACGCGCAATCATGTCGAAGAAATCCCGCTCCAAACTGTGGTTCCTGGTGCATAGCTGGCTGGCGTTACCGATCTGGTTTTTTGTGTTGATCGTCTGTGTCACCGGCACATTGG
>NZ_QAIU01000506.1:0-1383 GCF_003061205.1 Pseudomonas sp. HMWF006 | reverse complement strand
GACGACGCCCCACGGCTCAGCTACGACGAGGTTCTGGCGGCGATCAAAACCGCCGAGCCGCAAACCCTGGTGCAAAGCATCAGCCGGCCGGACGAGTCGCACTTTGCCCTGGACGTTGAAGTCAGCTACCCCGACGGGCGCTCGCTGACGGTCTACGTCAATCCGTACACTGGGGTGATCCAGGGCACCGCGCCCAGCTTCGATTTCAAAGCCTTCACCCGCGCCCTGCATGGCTGGTGGCTGGTGCCGTTCACCAACGGCTACAGCTGGGGCTGGTACCTGGTGTCATTCCTCGGCGTGCCGATGCTGGTGTCGTTGATCACCGGCCTGGTGGTCTACAAAAAATTCTGGAAAGGCTTCCTGCGCCCGACCCTGCGAGTGCGCCATGGCGCCCGGATCTTCTGGGGCGACTTCCATCGGTTGTGCGGCATCTGGTCGATCTGGTTCATCGCAGTAATCTCCATCACCGGCATCTGGTTCCTGATTCGCGCGATTCTGTTCGACAACCAGATTTCCATCTCCAGCGAGCCGATCATTCCGGCGATGTCCCGTGAGAGCGTGCCGATTTCCGCGGCCGGCACACCGCCGCCACGGATCAGCCTGGACCGGGCCGTCGAAATCGCCCAGCAGAAGATTCCCGGGCTGGAAGCCAGTTTCGTCAGCCTGCCGGGCAATGCCTACAGCCACATGAGCGTCGGTGGACGCGGCTGGTATCCGCTGATGTTCCAGACCGCCACGCTCAACCCGTACAACGGCGACATGGCCGCTTCACGGTTGCTCTCCGATCGTTCCTCGCTGGAGTTCGTCACCGAGTCGATGCGCCCGCTGCACACCGGTGACTTCGGCGGTATCTGGATCAAGCTGATCTGGTTCTTCTTCGGCCTGCTGCTGAGCCTGATGGTACTCAGCGGCCTGCTGATCTGGACCAAGCGCACCGCCCTGGCCACGGCCAACGCGCTCAAGCGCGAGGACAAGAAAAACCGCATCAAGGCGCAACCGGTCATGAGCCGTGAACCTTCGGAGGCCAGCCTGTGAGCAAGTCCAAGGCGACCACGCCACCTTCGCCCCTGTCACGCTTGTGGCGCAAATGGCGTTTCCACATCAATGTCCTGCTGTTGTTGATCCCGCTGGGCTTCATGCCCAAGTACTTCGCCGACGCCTCGCTGTTTCGCGGCGACAGCGGTCTCGGGCAACGGGAAATCGGCGACATCCAGGTCGGTCCGTGGAGCCTGCGCCTGGCCGAACTGCGCAACGAAGCGCCGGTACTCACTGGCCCGGCCGGCTACATGAAGAACTTCAGCGCCGCGCTCTGCGACACCTGCATCGAGCAGGTCAAGGCCACCTACCTGCGCATCGGCAAGCCACGCAGCCTGCGCGCCGCCG
>NZ_QAIU01000505.1:0-1222 GCF_003061205.1 Pseudomonas sp. HMWF006 | reverse complement strand
GCCTTAGACCATCCCACCCAGCTTCAACTCACTCTTCAGGTACGCGTAATAAATCGGCCCCGCCACCACTCCCGGCAGGCCGAACGCGGCTTCGAACACCAGCATCGCCAGCAGCAACTCCCACGACTTGGCACTGATCTGCCCGCCGACGATGCGCGCGTTGAGGAAGTATTCGAGCTTGTGGATAAAGATCAGATAGCCCAGCGCCGCCACCGCCACCCAGATCGACAGCGACAGACCGACGATGGTGATCAGCGTGTTCGACATCAGGTTGCCGATCACCGGCAACAGCCCGAGCAGGAAGGTCAGGACGATCAGGGTCTTGGTCAGCGGCAGCTTGATGCCGAACATCGGCAGGATCGCCGCGAGGAAGATCCCGGTGAAGATCGTGTTGAGCAGGGAAATCTTGATCTGTGCGAAGACGATGTTGCGAAAGGCCTGGACCAGCAGGTGCAGACGATCGAACAGGGCGGCGGCCAGCGGCTTGCGCTTGGTCACGTCCGGTATCCGCTGCAGGGCGATGATCGCGCCGAGGACCATGCCGATCAGCAGGGTGACAAACATGTGCGCCGCGTCCTTGCCCACCAGTTGCAGTTCGGACAGGTGCTTGCTTGCCCATTGACCGATGGCGACACGGAACTCGGCGGCGCTGGCAGGCAGGTAGGCATCGAGAAACGGCGGCAGTTGCCCGCGCGCACGATCGACCACGCCCATGAATTTATCGAGAGAAGCGCCGGGGTTTTCTGCTTCGTGCAGCAGGAAACTGATAGCGCCGGCGAAGAACAGCGCCAGCACACTGACCACCAGCGTGCCCAGCAACGCCACCGCCAACCAGCGCGCGCGCCGGCCTTCGATCAGCCGTTGCAGTTGCGGGGTGAGCATGTTGACCAGCTCATAGACCAGCAGACCGGCCAACAGGCTGGGCAACAAACGCAGCGGCAGCACCAGCAGCAAACCGCCAAAAATAATGATGCAACTGACCCAGAACACAACATGACGCTCAGAAAACGTTGGCATACAGCCTCAAAACGAACGGCGTAAAAGGATTGGCAGTCTGCCAGCGATCCAGAGAGAGCACTAGGGATATGCGGTGCTTCAGGTCCCCTCACCCTAGCCCTCTCCCAAAGGGAGAGGGAACCGATTGGGGGATACTCTGCGTATCCAGTGACCTGAACAGCTACATGGAATCCAAAATCGACCGGTTTTTTCAGGTCGACGAGTT
>NZ_QAIU01000504.1:5117-5543 GCF_003061205.1 Pseudomonas sp. HMWF006 | reverse complement strand
GCGAGGTGTAGGCCGGTATCGACCGGCTGCGGTACACATGTTTGAGCCACTGCTGAGTGAGCATCGCGCTCAGGCCGCCAGCCGCCAGAATCAGTGGCGGCAGCAGCGGCGACCAGGGGAAATACAGGCTCAGCAACAAACCGAGCAGCACGCCGTTGTAACTGAATAATCCGGCCTGGCGATCCGCCTTGGCGTAGTTGCGCCGCTGTGCAGTGAGCAACCCGGCGACGGCACCGAGCAGCGCGCCAGCGAACAGCACCGGTGCCGTCAGCAGGATCGCCAACAGGCACAACAGGCCGCACAACGGATGGCGCTGGAGGAATATCTGACTGAAACCGTTGAGCAAAGCCTCGGCCCAGTCGGGGCAGTGGGTGTTGAAATGATTGGCAGGCATGTCGAGAAAATCTGGGCAGTTGGAAAATCAAA
>NZ_QAIU01000504.1:0-5102 GCF_003061205.1 Pseudomonas sp. HMWF006 | reverse complement strand
CCATCGGAGAATGCGGTTTCTCTGTGGAAACCGTCACACCCCTAAAAGCGACGACTGCTGCGCAGCCGAACGGGGATAAATCCCCTCGCCACAGGTTGTGTAGCTTTCTTTAGATCAAGGTTTCGATACGCAGCGAGTTAGTCGACCCCGGCTGCCCGAATGGCACACCAGCGGTGATCAGCAGCGTGTCACCGCGCTCGGCCATGCCTTGGGCCTGGGCGATTTCCAGCGCGGTCGAGCAGACTTCGTCGACCTGACGCAGGCGATCGTTGACCACCGAGTGAATCCCCCACGCGACACTCAAGCGGCGTGCGGTCTGCAGGTTTGGCGTCAGGTTGAGGATCGGCGCTTTCGGCCGTTCCCGCGCCGCACGCAGGGTCGATGCCCCCGACTCGCTGTAGTTGACCAGCACCGCCACCGGCAGCACGTTGCTGATGCGGCGGATCGCACAGCTGATCGCATCGGAAACGGTCGCTTCAGCCTTTGGTCGGCTGACGTCGAGCTGCGTCTGATAGTCCGGGCCGTTTTCCACCTGACGGATGATCTTGCTCATCATCTGCACGGCTTCCAGCGGGTATTCACCGGACGCGGTTTCCGCCGACAACATCACCGCATCGGCACCCTCGGCCACGGCGTTGGCGACGTCGGTGACCTCGGCGCGGGTTGGCGCCGGGGAGAAGCGCATCGACTCCAGCATCTGCGTCGCCACCACTACCGGTTTACCCAGTTCGCGGCAGGTGCTGATGATGTTTTTCTGGATCTGCGGCACGCTTTCCGCCGGCACTTCCACGCCAAGGTCACCACGGGCGACCATGATCGCATCGCTCAGCTCGGCGATTTCACGCAGTTGCTCAACCGCCGACGGCTTCTCGATTTTCGCCATCAAAAAGGCCTTGTCGCCGATCAGCTCGCGGGCTTCGAGCATGTCCTGCGGACGTTGCACGAACGACAACGCCACCCAGTCCACCCCCAGCTCGAGGCCGAAGCTCAGGTCGCGGCGATCCTTGGCGGTCAGCGGGCTCAGGTCGAGCACCGCTTGCGGCACGTTCACGCCTTTGCGGTCGGAGAGCTCACCGCCGTTGAGCACGGTGGTGTCGATCGCGTCGGTGTATTTGCTGACCACCCGCAGGCGCAGTTTGCCGTCATCCAGCAGCAGATCCATACCGGCTTCGAGCGCGGCGATGATCTCCGGGTGCGGCAGATTCACTCGGCGTTCGTCACCGGGCGTGGCGTCCAGATCGAGGCGGAACGCCTGGCCGCGATGCAGCTGCACTTTGCCCTCCGCGAATTTGCCGACGCGCAGTTTTGGCCCTTGCAGGTCCATCAGAATACCCAGCGGGTAGTTGAGCTGGCGCTCGACTTCGCGGATCCACTGATAGCGCTTGGCGTGGTCGGCATGATCGCCGTGGCTGAAGTTCAGGCGGAAGATATTGACCCCGGCCTCGACCAGCTCACGGATGTCTTCGATGCCATCGACGGCAGGGCCGAGGGTGGCGAGGATTTTGACCTTTTTATCAGGCGTCATGATTTAGAGCTCTCGAGGATCAGAATGGCGCGGAAGTCGTTGACGTTGGTGCGGGTCGGCTCGGTGACAATCAGCGCATCGAGCGCCTCGAAGTAGCCGTAACCGTTGTTGTTATCCAGCTCGTCGCTGGCGCTCAAACCGAAGGCGGCGGCGCGGGCGTAGCTGTCCGGGGTCATGATCGCGCCAGCGTTGTCTTCCGAGCCGTCGATGCCGTCGGTGTCACCGGCCAGGGCGTAGACGCCGGGCTGGCCCTTGAGGCTGTCGGTGAGGCTGAGGAGGAATTCGGCGTTGCGTCCGCCACGGCCATTGCCGCGCACGGTCACGGTGGTTTCGCCGCCGGAGAGAATCACGCACGGCGCCGCCAATGGCTGGCCGTGGTTGATGATCTGGCGGGCGATGCCGGCGTGGACCTTGGCCACTTCGCGCGACTCGCCTTCGAGGTCGCCGAGGATCAGCGTACTGAAACCGGCCTGGCGGCATTTCACCGCAGCGGCATCCAGCGATTGCTGAGGGCGGGCGATCAACTGGAAGTGGCTGCGCGCCAGACTCGGATCGCCGGGTTTGACCGTTTCCGACTCAGGGCTTTGCAGCCAGTTACGCACGGAAGCGGGAATCTCGATGCCGTAGCGTTTGATGATCGCCAGTGCTTCGGCAGACGTGCTTGGATCGGCCACAGTCGGGCCGGACGCGATGACCGTGGCGAGGTCGCCCGGCACATCGGAAATCGCATAGGTATACACCGTGGCCGGCCAGCAGGCCTTGCCCAGACGCCCGCCCTTGATCGCCGAGAGGTGCTTGCGCACGCAGTTCATCTCGCCGATGGTTGCGCCGGATTTGAGCAGGGCTTTGTTGATCGACTGCTTGTCGGCGAGGGTGATGCCTTCGGCCGGCAAGGCGAGCAGGGCAGAGCCGCCACCGGAGAGCAGGAAGATCACACGGTCGTCTTCAGTCAGGTTACTGACCAGTTCCAGCACGCGTTTGGCCACGGCCAGACCGGCAGCGTCCGGCACCGGATGCGCGGCTTCGACCACTTCGATTTTTTCGCACGGGGCGCCGTGACCGTAACGGGTCACCACGAGGCCCGAGACGTCACCCTGCCAGCAGCGCTCGACCACTTGCGCCATCGCGGCGGCCGCTTTGCCGGCGCCGATGACGATGACTCGGCCAGTGCGATCGGCAGGCAGATGAGCTTCGAGGACCTGGTTCGGATGGGCCGCGTCGATGGCTGTGGCAAACAGCTCGCGCAGCAGTTGTTGCGGATCGACCGACATGGCGGGCTCCCGGAATTCTTGTTATTCGAAAGGGCGGTAGAGATCCCTGTGGGAGCGAGCTTGCTCGCGAAAGCGATGGATCAGTCAATATCCATGTCGACTGACACGCCCTCTTCGCGAGCAAGCTCGCTCCCACAGGTTTTAAGCGGTGGGGCAGTGGCTTATTTGTTGTCGCGAATCGAGAAGTTGGCCATGTGTTCCAGACCCTTGATCAACGCCGAGTGGTCCCAGTTGCTGCCACCGATGGCCGCACAGGTGCTGAACACTTGCTGGGCGTTGGCGGTGTTCGGCAGGTTGATGTTCAGCTCTTTGGCGCCTTGCAGGGCCAGGTTCAGGTCCTTCTGGTGCAGGCTGATGCGGAAGCCCGGATCGAAGGTGCCCTTGATCATGCGCTCGCCGTGCACTTCGAGGATCTTCGACGAAGCGAAACCGCCCATCAGTGCTTCACGCACCTTGGCCGGATCGGCACCGTTTTTCGAGGCGAACAACAGCGCTTCGGCCACGGCCTGAATGTTCAGCGCGACGATGATCTGGTTAGCGACCTTGGCGGTCTGACCGTCGCCATTGCCACCGACCAGGGTGATGTTCTTGCCCATGGCCTGGAACAGCGGCAGTGCGCGTTCGAACGCATCGGCGTCGCCACCGACCATGATGCTCAGGGTCGCCGCCTTGGCGCCGACTTCACCGCCGGATACCGGGGCGTCGAGGTACTGCGCGCCTTTTTCGTTGATTTTCTTGGCGAAGGCCTTGGTGGCGGTCGGCGAGATCGAGCTCATGTCGATCACCACTTTTCCTTTGCCGATACCGGCGGCAACGCCGTCGGCGCGGAACAGCACGTCGTCGACCTGCGGGGTGTCCGGGACCATGACGATGATGAATTCAGCTTCCTGCGCCACTTCGCGCGGGTTGGCCAGGGCGACGGCGCCGGCGGCAACCAAGTCGGCAGGTGCGGCGTCGTGGTGCGCCGACAGGAACAGGCTGTGACCGGCTTTCTGCAGGTTTGCCGCCATTGGGTGGCCCATGATGCCGGTGCCGATAAATCCGATTTTAGCCATGAGAAAATCCTCTTGTTTTTGTCTTGCTCCCAACACCGAGTCGGTGAGCTTTTGTGGCGAGGGGATTTATCCCCGATGGGCAGCGAAGCTGCCCCAGATTTTTTGCAATGCGCGGGTGTAGCTATTACGACTGCTGCGCAGCCGAACGGGGCGGTGCGACGATTCGCTAAATCCCCTCGCCACAAGCGCTATGCGTGATCAATCAGATTGCGTTGTGGTTTTTCAGCCAGCCGAGGCCCGCTTCAGTGGTGGTCAGCGGCTTGTACTCGCAACCCACCCAACCCTGATAACCGATGCGATCGAGGTGTTCGAACAGGAAGCGGTAGTTGATCTCGCCAGTGCCCGGCTCGTTGCGCCCCGGGTTGTCCGCGAGCTGCACGTGGTTGATCTCGCCCAGGTGCGATTGCAGGGTGCGGGCCAGATCGCCCTCCATGATTTGCATGTGGTAGATGTCGTATTGCAGGAACAGATTGGCGCTGCCGACCTGCTCGCGGATCGACAGGGCTTGCGCTGTGTTGTTCAGGTAGAAGCCCGGAATGTCGCGGGTGTTGATCGCTTCCATCACCAGTTTGATGCCCGCTGCCTGCAACTTGTCGGCGGCGTATTTCAGGTTGGCGACGAAGGTTCTTTCCACGGTGGCATCGTCGACGCCTTGCGGGCGGATACCGGCCAGGCAGTTGACCTGAGTGTTGCCCAGCACTTGCGCGTAGGCGATCGCCAGATCGACACCGGCGCGGAATTCTTCAACCCGGTCCGGCAGGCAGGCGATACCGCGCTCGCCCTTGGCCCAGTCACCGGCCGGCAGGTTGAACAGCACTTGGGTCAGACCGTTGGCGTCGAGCCTGGCCTTGATTTCGGCGGAGCTGAAGTCGTACGGGAACAGGTATTCCACACCACTGAAACCGGCCTTGGCGGCGGCGTCGAAACGGGCAAGGAAATCCTGTTCGGTGAACAGCATGGACAGGTTGGCTGCGAAACGCGGCATGGTGGTCTCCTAAAAACGCATGTGACACGGTTGATCAGACTGAACGCGATCAAGTCCCCTCTCCCGGAGGAAGAGGGGGCCAATTACGTTTAGTCGAGCAGCGAAATCGCCGTTGGCGCATCGTTGCCGACCAGCGCCAGGTCTTCGAATTCATTGACGGCGTTGATCTCGGTCCCCATGGAGATGTTGGTCACACGCTCCAGGATGATTTCGACGATCACCGGCACCTTGAACTCTTCGATCATCTGTTCGGCCTTGCGCAGGGC
>NZ_QAIU01000503.1:21209-30311 GCF_003061205.1 Pseudomonas sp. HMWF006 | reverse complement strand
GTCACTGATCATGGTGCCGATGAACACCCCGGGGATCAGCCTCAGTTCGCACCTGGACAAACTCGGCATGCGCAGTTCGGAAACCGCCCAGGTGTTTTTCGATAACGTTCGCGTGCCGCAGCGCAACCGCATCGGCCACGAAGGCGCCGGCTTCATGATGCAGATGCTGCAGTTTCAGGAAGAACGCCTGTTCGGTGCGGCGAACATGATCAAGGGCCTGGAATATTGCGTCGACAGCACCATCGAGTACTGCAAGGAGCGCAAGACCTTCGGCAACGCACTGATCGACAATCAGGTGATCCACTTCCGCCTTGCCGAGTTGCAGACTGAAATCGAATGCCTGCGCGCGCTGGTCTATCAGGCTACCGAGCAGTATGTGAGGGGCCAGGACGTCACGCGTCTGGCGTCGATGGCCAAGCTCAAGGCCGGACGCCTCGGCCGCGAAGTCAGCGACAGCTGCCTGCAATATTGGGGCGGCATGGGCTTCATGTGGGACAACCCGGTAGCCCGCGCCTATCGCGATGTGCGGCTGGTGTCGATTGGCGGCGGCGCCGACGAAATCATGCTCGGGATCATCTGCAAACTGATGGGCATACTGCCGGGGAAAAACAAATGAGCCCCCTGCCCACTTGCCAGACCCTGCTGCTCGAAGAACATGGCGGCGTGTTGCACATCACCCTCAATCGCCCGGACAGCCGCAATGCGATGAGCCTGCAGATGGTTGCGGAACTGCGTGCGGTGTTGGCGGCTGTGCGGGATGACCGCCGTGTTCGCGCTCTGGTGCTCAGTGGCGCCGGCGGCCATTTCTGTGCCGGTGGCGACATCAAAGACATGGCCAATGCCCGCGCCCAGGGGGCTGCAGCCTATCGCGAGTTGAACCGCGCTTTCGGCGCCCTGCTGGAGGAAGCTCAGCACGCGCCGCAAGTGCTGATCTCCGTGCTACAGGGCGCAGTGCTGGGCGGCGGGTTCGGCCTGGCCTGCGTCAGTGACATCGCCATCGCCGATCACCAGGCGCAGTTCGGTCTGCCCGAAACCAGCCTCGGCCTGCTGCCGGCGCAGATCGCCCCGTTTGTGGTGCAGCGCATCGGCCTCACCGAAACCCGCCGACTGGCACTGACCGCGGCGCGCTTCGACGGCCATCAGGCGCGACGCCTGGGGCTGGTGCACTTTGTCGAGCAGGACCCGCAGGCGCTGGCCGAGCGCCTCGATGAGGTTCTGCAGCATGTGTTGTGTTGCGCACCGGAGGCGAACGCCATGACCAAGAAGTTACTGCTGGCCAGCGCCGGGCAACCGTCGAGTGAATTGCTGGATGAGGCGGCGCAGTGGTTCAGCGAAGCGGTAACCGGGGCCGAAGGGATCGAGGGCACCATGGCCTTTGTGCAAAAGCGTAAACCCGGGTGGGCCCTTTAAAAGCATCGTAAGCAAGCTCACTCCTACAAGGGGATTTGCGTCACTCACACTATCTGTAGCAGTGAGCCTGCACGCGATGAGGCCAACACATTCACCGCCACAATTTCAGGAACATGACTATGCCCGCCATCCACAAAATCCTGATCGCCAACCGCGGTGAAATCGCCTGCCGCATCCAGCGCACCGCCCAGGCTCTGGGCTATCGCACGGTCGCCGTGTTCAGCGACGCCGACGCCGATGCTCTGCACGTGCAGATGGCCGACCAGGCAGTGAACATCGGCCCGGCACCGGTGCAACAGTCCTACCTGAACATCCCGGCGATCCTCGACGCCGCGCGCCGTAGCGGCGCCGACGCGATCCATCCCGGCTACGGCTTCCTCTCGGAAAATGCCGGGTTCGCCCGGGCCTGCGCAGAGGCTGGCCTGACCTTTATCGGCCCGAGTGCCGAGGCCATCGAGCTGATGGGCAGCAAGCGCCTGTCGAAAATCGCCATGCTCGACGCCGGCGTGCCGTGCATCGCGGGCTACCAGGGCGCCGCGCAGGACGATGCGACTTTGCTGCGCGAAGCCGAACACATCGGCTATCCACTGATGATCAAGGCCAGTGCCGGCGGTGGTGGTCGCGGCATGCGCCTGGTGCACAGCGCAGCCGATTTGCCGGCGCAACTGCGCACCGCCCGCTCGGAAGCGATGAGCGCGTTCGGCAGCGACGAGTTGATCCTCGAACAGGCGCTGATCGAACCGCGGCACGTCGAAGTGCAAGTGTTCGGCGATCAACATGGCCAGCTCATCTACCTCGGCGAACGTGACTGCTCCGTCCAGCGCCGCCATCAGAAAGTCATCGAAGAAGCACCGTGCCCGGTGATGACCGCCGAGCTGCGTCAGGCCATGGGGGAAGCGGCGCTCAAGGGTGGACGCGCTGTCAACTATGTCGGCGCCGGCACCGTGGAGTTTCTGCTCGACGCACGTGGGCAGTTTTATTTTCTGGAGATGAATACCCGGCTGCAGGTGGAGCATCCGGTGACCGAACTGATCACCGGGCTGGACCTGGTCGCCTGGCAGCTACTGGTCGCCGAAGGGCAACCACTGCCGCTGACGCAGGACCAGGTCCTGCTCGACGGCCATGCCATGGAGGTGCGCCTCTATGCCGAAGATCCGGCGCAGGATTTCCTGCCGCAGACCGGTCGCGTCACCGCGTGGGAACCGGCGCTGCAACCCGGCACCCGCATCGATCATGGCCTGTACGAAGGCCAGTCGATCAGCCCGTTCTACGACCCGAT
This sequence comes from Pseudomonas sp. HMWF006, assembly GCF_003061205.1. Lineage (NCBI taxonomy): Bacteria > Pseudomonadati > Pseudomonadota > Gammaproteobacteria > Pseudomonadales > Pseudomonadaceae > Pseudomonas > Pseudomonas sp. HMWF006. The sequence continues at coordinate 27,622 of NZ_QAIU01000503.1, read as the reverse complement.
GCTCGGCAAACTGATCGCCCACGGCGCGACCCGCGACGAAGCCCGGCGCAAACTGTTGCGGGCGGTACAGGACAGCGTGTTGCTGGGTGTGCAAAGCAATCAACGGTTGCTGGCCAGCCTGCTGCAGCACCCGCAGTTCATCCGTGGCGAATTCAGCACGGCGTTCATCCCTGAGTACTTCAGCGATCACCCCAGCCTGCATCGCTACGTGCCGAGTGCCGAGCAACTGGCAATGGCCGCCGTCCTGTTTTACCAGGCCGCCGCCCAAGGGCATCGCACCTCATTGAAAGGCTGGCGCAACAACGCCAGTGTGCCGCTGCATTATCGCCTCGGCCTCGACGACCAGGACTGGACGCTGCAACTGCATGCCGGGCGCGATGGCTGTTTTCAGGTACAGGTGCTTGAGCGCACATTCGAACTGAAACTCATCAACTGCAATGCACGTTCAGTGACCCTGGAAATCGATGGCCTGCAGCAACGCCATGCTTTTCGCCAGGCGGCCGATCAACTGTGGCTGTTCGTCCATCCCGGCAGTCTGCATCTGGAGGATCGAACTCACGCCATCATCAGCAGTCAGATCAGCGTCAGTTCCGGCACCCTCAAGGCACCGATGGACGGCGCCATCGTCGACGTCCTGGTCAGCGAAGGCAGCGCGGTCAGCAAAGGTCAGCTGCTGGTGGTGCTGGAAGCAATGAAAATGGAGCATCCGCTCAAGGCCGGCATCGACGGCGTGCTCAAGCGGGTGCAGGTCAAGGTTGGCGATCAGGTAAAAAATCGTCAGGTTCTGTTGCAGGTCGAGTAGTCGCCCAGACACAAACGCCGGGTTTGACTACGCTCTGATGAATCAGGACGCGGAAATCAGGAACCCTGCGATGCCACACTGGCTGGTCATAGATCTGGAAGCCACCACCGATGAGGGGGGCTGGCCGGTCACCGAGATGGAAATTATCGAGATCGGCGCAACACTCGTCGATCGCGCCGGACGCGAGCAGGATCACTTTCAGCGCTTCGTCAAACCGACTCGGCGGCCCTTGCTGACGCCGTTTTGCCGTGAACTGACGCACATCACCCAGGCCAATATTGACGCTGCGCAGCCGTTAAGCGAAGTCTGGCCGGCGTTCGAACGCTGGCTCGCCCAGCATCAGGCGCGGCTCGAAGGCTGGGCCAGTTGGGGCGATTACGACCGAAAGCAATTGCTGCAAGAGTGGCAGCGCCTGCAACTCGACAGCGGTTTGAGCCGGGTGCCGCACATGAACCTCAAGCAGCGCTTTGCCAAGGCGCGACGCCTGGAGCGACCGCTGGGCCTCAACGGTGCATTGCAACTGGCCGGCTTGCAGTTCAGTGGCCAACAGCATCGCGCCCTGGAAGATGCGCGCAACACTGCGCGGTTGCTGCCGCTGGTCTTGCCACTCTAGGGTCAATTCGAGAACTCACTGGACAGTTGCCAGGCAGGTGACGGCGCCAGAAGCCTTGTGCATACTGGCCGCCTCCATTTTTTAGCCCTTTTTCGAGGAATCGCCCATGTTTAAAGTCAACGAGTACTTCGACGGCACCGTCAAGTCGATCGCCTTTGGCACTGCTGAAGGTCCGGCGACCATCGGCGTCATGGCCCCGGGCGAATACGAATTCGGCACCAGCCAGCGCGAAATCATGCACGTCGTTTCCGGCGCTCTGACGGTCAAACTGCCGGACAGCAGCGACTGGGAAACCTTCGCCGCCGGCAGCCAGTTCAACGTTCCGGCCAACAGCAAGTTCCAGCTGAAAGTCGCCGTCGACACCGCTTACCTGTGCGAATACCGCGGCTGATACCGCGGTTTTTCCCGGCGCAAAAAAATGCCCGTGTCCAAGGACACGGGCATTTTCATTTCAGGGCCGGTTACTCGAGGATTTCCACCGGCATTCCGACTTGCAACTGACCCTTGCTGTCGTTGACCAGATTCTGCCCGAACATTGCGCCGTCGGCCTGGGCACGGTATTTCTGCAAGGTCGCCAGCGGTTCGCGATCGGCACTGCGCTCGCCGGTCTGCGGATCGATGGTGGTCAGAATGCACCGCGAGCACGGCTTCACGACCCGGAACTCAACATCACCGATACGGATCCGCTTCCAGCCATCCTCGGCGAACGCCTCGCTGCCCTCGATCACCAGATTCGGTCGGAAACGCAGCATCTCCAGCGGCCGCCCAACCTTTTGTACCAGGTCCTGCAACGACGCCTCACCGATCAGCAACAACGGGAAGCCGTCGGCAAACGCAACCTGGTCGTCCTCATGGCCATAACCGGATTGAGTCATGCGAGCGCGACTCAGTGGCACCTGCACCAGCCGCGTGGGTTTGCCAATGAACTCGCTGACCCAGCGGGCCGCGTCTTCGCCGGCATCCGGAACGCGCAAGGTATCGCGCCAGATGGTCACGCCGCGCAGGTCGGAATCAGCCTCAGGCAATGGCACCTCCAGCGCTGCGTGCCCGGGAGCGCTCAGGGTCAAACCGCCCTGCGCATTCCACAGCGCCGCCAGCTGGCTCATTTTCGCTTCGGCGCGCTGGGTCAGGAACCGTCCGCTGGCCTCGTCCACCAGCATCCAGCGGCGGTCACCTTCAAGGCCCAGTTTGTCCAGGCCAATCGATTGCAGAATCTCGGGCTTGCCGGATTTCAACGGGTAACGATAAAGCGCGCTCAGACGCAGCATGGCCAGCTCCCTGGTGGCTAAAGAAAGCCACCCTATACGAGCTTTATCTGCGAATCAAAGCCTGAGTCCGGGCACTGCACGACAACGCAGGCGCAGCGTCGCTTCACTCGACAGCGCCTACGGATGCCGTGGGGTGGTGTGATCAGGCCGGCACTTCATCCAGCATCAGACGCTGACGCACTACATCGACCAGTTTGTCCGGCTGGAATTTGGAGAGGAAGTTGTCACAGCCGACCTTCTTCACCATCGAGTCGTTGAAACTGCCCGACAGAGACGTGTGCAACACCACGTACAGCCCACGCAGGCGCGGGTCGTTACGGATTTCGGTGGTCAGGCGATAGCCGTCCATTTCCGGCATTTCCGCGTCGGTGAAGACCATCAGCAATTTGTCGGTCATGTTCACGCCGGTGTCAGCCCAGGCCTTGAGCATGTTCAGCGCCTTCAGACCGTCGCTGGCAATGTGCATTTTCACCCCGAGCTGGCCGAGGGTGTCGCGCAATTGCGAGAGCGCCACGTTGGAGTCGTCCACCAGCAGCACTTCACGGCCACGGGCGCGCTCCAGCACCGGATCATCGAGTTTGTCGCGGGACACCTTGGCGTTGTACGGGACGATTTCGGCGAGCACTTTCTCGACGTCGATGATTTCCACCAGTTGATCGTCGACCTTGCTGATGGCCGTCAGGTAATGCTGGCGGCCGGCGCTGGTCGGCGGCGGCAGGATCGCTTCCCAGTTCATGTTGACGATGCGGTCCACGCCACCGACCAGGAACGCCTGCACCGAACGGTTGTACTCGGTCACGATGATCGTGCTGTTCGGCCCGGGCACCAACGGACGCATGCCGATCGCCTGGGACAGGTCGATCACCGGCAAGGTCTGCCCGCGCAGATTGACCACACCGCACACGAACGGGTGACGTTGTGGCATCAAGGTCAGTTTCGGCAGTTGCAGGACTTCCTGCACCTTGAACACGTTGATTGCGAACAATTGGCGTCCGGCCAGTCGAAACATGAGAATTTCCAGGCGATTCTCACCCACCAGTTGCGTGCGTTGGTCTACCGTGTCGAGAATGCCGGCCATCAATGACTCCTGGGCTTGTTCTGTTGAATTCACTAAGAAGGGTTATCGGCGGTAAATAACGAATCTTGATTCCCGCAAAATTCGCCATCAAAATGCCACAGCCGGGCATTGATGTCACATTAACATCATGCTTTACTGGCTCTCGTGATTTCATTTGCTACAGTCCTGACGGCGCGACCTCGGTTCGCACGTTAGGTTCCCGCGCCTAAGGGATTCCCCTAGTCACAATCAGGCCCAACCTGATGTTCGCAATATCCAATAGCCATTAATGTGACGCCATTCTCATTGCATGAACGGAGTCAGGCTATTGTGTGCGATCGCAGGTCAGTGGAAACACATCCTCTCGAAACCCCGGATCTGTGCACCTGCGCAGTGGGGCGCGATCTCGCGACGGTGCATGATCGTCGGCACACACGGCATTCCCTCATCAGACATGACGTTGTGGAGATAAGCATGCCTATCGACCGTAAAGAGTGGACCCAGCGGTTCCCCGAATTTCTTGTCGAGGCCGAAACGCTCCTGGCCAAGTCCGAAGAATGCCTCAGTCACCTGCAACTGATCAGCAATGACAAGGACGCCATCGACTGCATGCTCAGCACGCTGCTCAAACTCGCGAGCCGGGCCCAGGCCCTGGCGCTTGAGGCGGTGTCCGAGTTTTCCCTGAATATCCACGATCTGCTCATTCAGGCCCAGGATCAGATCGACCTGCACGAACAGGCGCTGCAAGCCTTGCAGGACTGCCTGACCTTGATGGCCTGGCAGCTTGAGCTGGTCGATCCGAGCACCGGCCAGCTGAGCCTCGATGAAAGCGAACAGGCTTCGCTGATCGAGGCATTTGCCTTCCAGGTCGGCCAGACCCGGTTCCAGCCAGCCATGACGGGCAAACGTTTGGCGCCCCTTTCCTGGTCGGAGCGACAGGCCTGACCGGCGCGAGTAGACACTGAGCTGCTCAGTGAGACTGCCATGCCACATGTCGCAAATGAATAGTTCATACCTGCCAGCGACATAACGAATTAAATAATTGCGCCTGACCGAGACGGATCTTTTCCGGCGACCTCAGGGTTTTCCTGTGTGCAGCTAAAGCCATCAACTTGCGCTGCCGGCGATATCCACGCAAGACAATTAAACGGGGTTTCCATAATGGAACTCGCGTCCAACACGGCGTATTTCCTGACTCATTGGACATATATAGCAAACGCGACCAACGGTATCTTAAGTGGTATTATGCCGCCCATTAGTTGCTTTCAATTAATGGCACAGTGACTTCAGTGATCGACAATCATGCAAAGTTTGCCGTCAACTTTCGCTTACTGATCCGCGTTGAAACCAATAACATTATTGACAGTATTTCCAGACAGAGATCCGCCCGCGACCGGTCGATCTACCCGCAGCGAACATCCATTGGCTCCATCCGTTATGTACGCCAGCCTCAAGTCAATCATCACATGGCCACCTTCCCGGGAAAACGCCCGCCGGTTCACACTCATACTGTGTATCGCGGCAGCGCTTGGCAGTCTGCTGACCTATGGTTTTTCCGCGCCCGTTCACGTCGGGCTGCTGCTGCTCAACTTCGCCGCGACCGCGTGTGTCTGGGTGCAATATCGGCTGTCGCGCAAATCGATCAAGTTCCAGCCACAGGAACTCGCCGACCGCTTGCTGGAAGTTCAGGAAAACGAGCGTCACCGACTCAGTCGCGAACTGCACGACGATATCGGTCAATTGCTGACGGCCGCCAAGCTGCAGAGTGAGTGGCTGAAAAGGCGAATACCGGAAGATCTGCAGGAACACTGCACAACCCTGTGCGACACCCTGGAAGAAACGCTGAACAAAGTGCGCGATGTTTCGGCCATTCTCAATCCACGACAGTTGACCAGTCTCGGTCTTGAAGCCAGCCTGCGTGCGCACTTGCTCAAGACCATGGCCAACACCAACGTGCACTGGAGCCTTGATTGCCAGCAGCGGCTCAATGGCATTCCGGAAGAAATGGCGGTCGCCGCCTTTCGAATCACCCAGGAAGCGGTCACCAATATTCTGCGTCACGCCCAGGCGAAAAATCTGCTGATTCGTGTACAACGGTTGCCGCAAGGCCTGACGTTGCTGATCAGCGATGACGGTCAGGGGTTCGCCCCGGCTGTCGATCCCGGGCGAGAAGGACAACGCGGCATGGCCGGGATGGCCGAACGGATCGAGCAACTGGGTGGCACCCTGAGCGTCAGCAGTGAGCCTGGCAAAGGCACTCGAATCGAAGCACTCTTCCCCTGGGCGCCTCGGGCACTCGAGCGGGCCAGTACGAATAAGGTTATGCGTTGACTTGCAACTTACTTCTGGTGGATGACCACTCGCTGATCAGGGCCGGCGTGCGCGCTCTGGTGCTGGATATTCCCGGTTACGCGGTGATTGGCGAAGCCAATGACGGCTCGCAGTTGCTCGAAATGGTCGAGCAACTGAATCCCGATATCGTGTTGCTGGATATCTCCATGAAAGAAACCGGCGGCCTGGAAGCCCTGCAACGGCTCAAACGCGTGCGCCCGCAGAGCAAAGTGCTGATCCTGTCGATGCACACCGACCCCGCCCTGATCATGCAGGCGCTGGAGTCCGGCGCCCACGGCTACCTGCTCAAGGACACCACGGCCACCGAACTCGAACACGCGC
>NZ_QAIU01000503.1:15040-21193 GCF_003061205.1 Pseudomonas sp. HMWF006 | reverse complement strand
CACTGACCCGCAATCAGAAGCAGGCGCCGGAAACCAGCGACTCGCACAACCTGACCGCCAGACAGCTGGAAATATTGCGCCTGATCGTGCGTGGAAAATCCACGCGGGAAATCGCCAACGGCCTGGGTTTGAGCATCAAAACGGTAGAAACCCACCGCTCGCAGATCATGAAGCGCCTGCAGATCTACGACGTGGCGGGCCTGGTGCTGTTCGCCGTACGTGAACAGATCATCAGTCTGGACGACTGACCGCAGGCACGCCGCCCAACAGCGGCGAGTGCTCCGGCAAATGCACGCGCAACGCTGCCGGTCGCGCCTCGAACCGCATGCTGTCGCCCTCCAGCGGCTCGCCATCGAGATTGATGTACAGCCCTTCGGCCACTTTGATTTCGACCCACGGCAAACGGGTGCGGACAAACATATTGTCGATCCCGAAACCGTCGCTGAGCAGGTTTTTCAAGGTGCCCACCAGTTCCTGCGGCGCCGGCAGGATGCTGATGTCCAGCAAGCCGTCGTCGACCAGCGCCTGGGGACACAACACGTGCCCGCCACCCGCCTGGCGACCATTGCCGATCCCCAGGGCCAGCAACTCGCCACTCCAGTGAAAGTCGGGGCCCTGCAATTCGCCGTACGCGGCATGCAACTCACTGAAACGCGACAGACCGGTAAACAGATAAGCCGCGCCGCCCAGCACCTTTTTCAGATCCTCCGAGGTATTGGCCGTCACCTGGCTGCCGAAACCGCCGGTGGCCATATTGAGAAAAATCTGCCCGCCTACTTCACCCAGATCAATATCCCTGGGCGGCACATCCAGCAGTTCAAGCGCCTCGGCCGGCTCCAGCGGAATACCCGCTGCCCGTGAAAAGTCGTTGGCAGTGCCCAGCGGCAGCAGAACCAGGCTGGCTTTGCCCGGATGCGCCGCCAAGGCCTCGGCGATGTCGCGCAAAGTGCCGTCGCCGCCACCGGCAATAATCGTCCTGTAGCCGTCCGCCAGCGCCTGCTCGACCCATCGCTGGGCGTCGCCCGCTTCCCAGGTCAGACGTACCGCCAGTTCCCAGCCTTGTTGGCGCTTTTGCTCGACGGCGGTACGGACCGCCTCGTTCAACGCTTGCTTGCCATGCAGAATCAACAGCGCCCGGCGCTCACTCATAGCGTCACTCCCTGAAATGAATCGGTTGAAACATCTTGACCACTCAGACACGCAAAAAAGCCACAGGCACCGCAATTAATTCGCCCATCGGAGCACCGCGTCCTACACAGCGGTATTTTTTCGTACAAAACATACGGAATCGGCTTAATTGACCCACCTCGACCAATGCTTCAACGTGCGCAGGCGGTATCAATTTTCAATTCAACACCACACGGATGTGCATTTAATGAGTGGATACACCCCCAATACCTCCTGGCGTTCGAGCGCCGGAAGCGTCAGCAAGCGTACCGTTGAAACTGCCGGTGGTTTTTCCCATGGGAAGCCTTGAGGCGAGAATACCGGTGTGTTCGGTGCCCGGCCTGGAAGAACAACACGCGAACATCAAATCCGGTTTTGGGCAAAACACCAGAACCACTGGAGAAGTGAATATGGAACCTCGTGTGACCGAGCTGGAAACCCACCTGAAATACATTCGGCGGGACATGGACGAGGTTCGCGGTGACGTCAAAACGATCAAGCACCGATTGGCCTACTCGGCGGGAGCAACCGCTGTTGTGCTGGCACTGCTGGGCTGGGTAGCCAATAGCCGGTTCGACCAGCTCGTAACCTTGATCAGCCATTGAGCGGGTCAATCGTGGCAGGCTTCGCCGATATTGATCGAAGCCTGCCTTTGCAAGGCGGGAGTCACCCCAAAAGGTCGCTCAGCGTAATGAAGACCACCGCATCGCCTTCAAGTAACGTTCGGCCCTCCAGCACTTCCACCAAGCCGTCTGCCCACGCGGCACTGCGAAGCACACCGGAGCTCTGGTTGCGATAAATAGTCGCCCGTCCCTGTTCAAGCCGGCCCCGCAGGTATTCACGCCGACTGCCCGCCACCGGCCAGACAAAACCTGCTGGCACCGTGAACTTGAGTGGCTCGACATCCTGCACACCCTGGCGTCGCAACAGATAAGGCCGGGTCAACAACGCAAAGGTCACCAGCGTCGAGGCCGGATTACCCGGCAGACCAATGACCGGCACGTTGCGGAAATGACCGAACGTCAGGGGCTTGCCGGGCTTGATCGCCAGTTTCCACAGCGCCAGTTCACCCTCTTCGCGCAAGGCGATACCCAGAAAATCCGCTTCACCCACCGATACGCCGCCGGTGGAAAGAATCAGATCGACATCCTGCAGCTCACCCAGGCGGGCGCGGGTCGCGGCCAGGTCATCCGGAAGAATACCGGCATCGACCACCTCACAGCCCAAGCGCTGCAGCCAACTGCAGAGCACCACCCGATTGCTGTTGTAAATCTGCCCCGGCCCCAGCGCCTGACCCGGTTCGACCAACTCATCGCCGGTGGAGATCACCGCCACGCGTACCTTGCGCACGACGTTCAGTCCGGCGCGCCCCAGCGACGCGCACAGACCTTGCTCGATCGGGCCGAGTCGAGTCCCCGCCGTCAGGATCAGCTCGCCGACGGTGGTTTCCTGGCCTTGCGGACGAATGTTCTGCCCGACCGCCATTGTCTCGATGAAACGTACGCGACCATCCGCCCCAACCTCGGCGTTTTCCTGCATTTCCACGCAATCGGCGCCCGGTGGCACTGGTGCGCCCGTGAAGATTCGCGCACAGGTCCCCGGGGTCAATGGCTGCGGAGCCTGCCCGGCGAACACCTTTTGACTGACCGGCATGGCTTCCCCCGTCCAGTCCGCCAGGTTGAGGGCATAACCATCCATCGCACTGTTGGGCCAAGGTGGCAAATCGAGGGTCGACACCAGATCTTCAGCCAGCACCCGCCCCTCGACCTGCGCCAGAGGCAAATACTCATGCTCTGTGATGGGCGTGGCTTCGGCCATTTCCAGCAACCGCGCCAACGCCACCTCGACAGGCAGCAAGCTACCGGTCTTGCCCGGCTTACCCACGGGATTCACAAGGCGCCGCCTGCTTCAGGTGGGTGACGAAATTGCACGGACGGTGACGAGCGTCCAGTTGCTCACCCAGAATCCCGTCCCAGCCGGTACGCACCGCGTTGGTCGAACCCGGCAGGCAGCACACCAGCGTGCCATTGGCCAGACCGGCCAAGGCCCGCGATTGCACGGTCGAGGTGCCGATATCCGCCACCGAAATCTGCCGGAACAACTCACCGAACCCGTCGACCTGCTTGTCGAGCAGACAGGCAACGGCTTCCGGCGTGCTGTCACGCCCGGTAAAACCGGTACCGCCGGTGATCAGCACCACCTGCACAACGTCGTCGGCAATCCAGTTGGCAACTTGCGCGCGAATTTTGTAGAGATCATCTTTGAGCAGAACCCGTTCGGCCAAAAGATGGCCGGCGGCCGTCAAGCGGTCGACGAAGACCTGGCCTGAAGTGTCGGTTTCCAGAGTTCGGGTATCGCTGACCGTCAACACCGCTATATTGAGCGGCACGAAAGGTACATCAGCCTTGGCTTTCATAGGCTCGTCCAGTTGTAGGGGAAACAGCCCGGTGTTATATCACAGCGCCCCCATTTCCCGCCGCCCTAACGGAGAGCTGCCATGACGCTGAATACCCAATTGCCGCCCTGCTCCATCCTGCTCCTGGCAGGTGGACGCGGCCAACGCATGGGTGGCCAGGACAAAGGGTTGGTCGAGTGGCTGGGCGAGCCTTTGATCGCCCATTTGCAGCGCAAGGTGCGTGAACTGACCGATGACTTGATCATTTCCTGCAATCGCAATCGCGAGCGGTACGCACCGTTCGCCGATCAATTGGTGGTGGATGACGAAAGCGATTTTCCGGGCCCCCTGGCCGGCATTCGTGCCGGCCTGAAAGTCGCGCACCATTCGCATTTGCTGGTATTGCCGTGCGATGTGCCGCGAATCGACGCGGCACTCGTGCAAAGCATGCGCGAAGCCGCTCAATTGCAACCTGAAAAACCTTTAATGTTGCGCCACGATGAACATTGGGAACCTTTGCTCTGCGTGATTCCGGTTGCGCTTCTGCCGGCCTTCGAAACCGCCTGGAACGCCGGTGAACGCAGCCCCGGCCGGGTGATGCGCGGTATCGGTGCCACCGCGTTGCAATGCCCGGACAATGACCCGCGGCTGGCCAACCTCAACACCCCTGAACTGTTAAGTTCGCACAACACTGTGTCAGACTGACACCATTCAAGGAACTCTCACGCCTTGTATACGTCTCAAGCTCAGTAACCAAAAGAATTCCCATTCGGAGACACACTCATGACTCAACGGACCCTCGCCACTTTCATGCTCGCACTGGGCCTGGCTACCCTCGCAGGTTGCTCGTCGCCAACAGTGATCACCTTGAATGACGGTCGCGAAATCCAGGCCGTCGACACCCCGAAATACGATGATGATTCGGGCTTCTACGAGTTCAAACAGCTGGACGGCAAAGAAACTCGCATCAACAAGGATCAGGTTCGTACCGTTAAGGAGCTGTAAGCTCCGGGTCGACACCCGATACAGAAAAGCCCGCATTCGATGCGGGCTTTTTCATGGGCGCTCGGAAAGTCCGGTGATATCACCACTGCAGGGTGATTCGACTCTCGAACTCGCGCAGCTCACCGGTCACCGGGTCGACAAACCGCAGCCCTTGCGCCAGCAGCTTCAACGGATTGGCGTAGTCATCCTCAACATCTTTCAATACCTCCGGATAAAACGGATCGTTGCAGATACTCGCCCCCAACGCGGTCATGTGTACCCGCAGTTGATGCTTCTTGCCAGTGACCGGATACAGGCCATAACGCCATAGATCGCCGTTTTTCTCACGCACCTCAACCGCTGTTTCGGTGTTGCTGACGCCCGGCCCTTCCTGCATGCGGAAAAACGGTTCGCCATCGACCAGGCGACTTTTATGGATCAGGGGAAATTCCAGTCCGGGCAGCGCCGGCGCAATGGCTTCATAGCGTTTGTCGATCTGCCGCGTCGGGAACAGTGACTGGTAAGCGGAACGGGACTGCGGATTGGCGGAAAAGATCACCAGTCCCGCCGTATGCCGGTCGATCCGGTGCAGCGGCACCAGATGGGGATTGTCGAGGCGTCGAATCAACCGGCGCAGTAATGTCTGCTCCACATACTCGCCGGCCGGCGTCACCGGCAGGAAATGCGGTTTGTCGGCGACCACCAGATGGTTATCGGCATACAGAATCGACTCGATCACCGGAATCGGTTTTTCGTCCGGCACTTCGCGAAAGTAATGAATCCGCAGGCCTTCCTTGTAGGGCAGATCCACTGCAATCGGCTGTCCCTGACCATCCAGCACGCGGCCCCGGGCGATCCGGTCCAGCCATTGCTCGCGGCCGATGGCGCTGAAGTGATCGCACAGGCAGTCGAGTACGGTCAGCCAGTGACCAGGCGGCAGATAAAGCGTGCTGGCCTGATTCTGCGCAGCGGAAAATGGAGATGTGGACATACGGAAATTCGAACCCTCAATGCAGGCCGGCATTATCCAGCACGAGAGGCCACGAACCTAGCGCAGATTCCTCAGGCCGGAATCGTTTTGAGCGCAGCCGCCTCCGTGAACTCCTTGAGCCAGCGCAGCACGTCGACAGCCTCCCAGCGCCCCGGATCATACAAGGCGTACAGCAAGCCCTGATAGCCGACCACATCCAGCTGCTTGTGGTACCCGGCCCGCTGAAACAAGGCCTCTATCTCGGCAAAGCAGGTGTTGAAATGCAGTTTATTGAACGGCGTCTTGCCTTCCGTGACCAGCCCGTCAAGGCGCAACTCGAGGACGGCCTCGCGCACCACGTCAACCGACATCCGGTTCACGCTGTTCTTCAACTGTTCGACATTGACCACGGTTCGTCCCTCTGACTCAATTACTGTATGAACATACAGTAACCGAATAAGCCGCGAGGTGCCAAGGGATGGATAAGCGTTGCGACCAGCGGGGTGAATGATTAACGCAAGAAGGCCACGACTTCATCCGCGCTGAACGGCCAGCCCAGCTCTGCGCCGGTATCGACCCGGCGCAGTACCGGAATCCGCAGGCTGTAGGCCTCAAACCATGACTCGTCGTCAGCGAT
>NZ_QAIU01000503.1:0-15027 GCF_003061205.1 Pseudomonas sp. HMWF006 | reverse complement strand
TTCCGCGACTTCGCACAGATGACACCCCAGGGTGCCGAACAACTGACATTCAGGAAGCATGATCGCTCAACCAAAAATTCGTGGACTTATTCTAGGCCGCGCCTGAAAACCCGTCGAGCCACCGCCGCTCAAAGGCTGCAACCCTCCTGCAGGGGATTGGCGCGCAAAACCCTGACGCAAATCAGTTCGCCCAGAAGCCAATTACACGATGCTCCCGGACTTTTTGCCTCTACGCTTGAGAGGTCAAAACCTGACATCGGAGCGCCCAGTGTTTGCCAATCTGTTGATTATCCTCGCCTCGTCCCTCGTGGTGATTGCCCTGTTTCGTCGGCTGCGGCTACCACCCGTGCTGGGTTACCTGTGCGTGGGTTTGCTGGTCGGGCCCAGCGCATTCGATTGGGTCAACCAGAGCGAACACCTGCCGGATGTGGCGGAGCTGGGCGTGGTGTTCCTGCTGTTTTCGCTGGGCCTGGAATTCTCTCTGTCGAAAATGATTGCCCTGCGTCAGGTAGTATTCCGTCTCGGCAGTCAGCAGGTGCTGATCAGTACGGCGCTGCTCGGTCTGTTGCTGATGCTGCTGGGCATGTCCGCGACGCCCGCGCTGCTGCTCGGCGCCGGGCTTTCGTTGTCTTCCACGGCGATCGTCACCAAGGAACTTGGCAGCCTCGGTGAAGTGTTCAGCAGCCACGGGCAGAACGCCGTGGGTGTCTTGCTGTTTCAGGACGTGGTCGCGGTGCTGCTGTTGACGTTGGTGCCGGTGTTCGCTGGCAGCAGCACTCAGGCGTGGTACTGGGCCTTGCCACTGACGTTGTTGAAAACCGTGCTGCTGTTTGTCGGCCTGCTGCTGGCCAGCCGCTGGTTGTTGCCGCGTATTTTCCATGAAGTGGCGGCGTCACGCTCGGCAGAATTGTTCGTGCTGCTGGCGCTGGTGATCGTGCTGCTGACCGCTTGGCTGACTCACCTGCTGGGGCTGTCGCCGGCCCTCGGCGCATTTCTCGCCGGCATGTTGCTGGGCGAAAGCCATTATCGCCATCAGATCGAGGCGGACATCCGGCCTTTCCGCGACATTTTGCTCGGGGTGTTTTTTGTCAGCATCGGCATGCTGATCGACCTGCAACTGTTCGTCAGTCACAGCCTGCTGATCCTCGGTCTCACCCTGGGCTTGATGGTGATCAAGGGCCTCGTCGTGGCCCTTTTGGTGAAGTGGCGCGGCAGCGACAGCGAAACGGCCTGGCGCAGTGGTCTGGCCCTCGCCCAGGGTGGCGAGTTCTGTTTCGCGCTGATGGCGCAAATGCAACAAAACAGCCTGCTGCCCGACAGGTTGGGCGCCCTGCTGCTGGCAACCACCTTTTGCTCGATGGTACTGACGCCGCTGTTACTGCGGGCAGCCCCGCGCATTGCCGCGACCTTGCACCGCAAGCCCAATCAGGAAGCGCAGATCGAAGAAATCAGTGCGCTCAATGCCGACCTCGACAAGCATGTGGTGATCTGCGGCTACGGACGGGTCGGCCAGTCGATCGGCCGGTTCATGCGTAACGCGAAACAGCCTTACATTGCGCTGGACAACGATCCGGTGCGCGTTCAGGAAGCCGCAAGCGGGGACAGCGACGTGCACTACGGCGATTCGACACGCGGCGATCTACTCACCGCCGTCGGCCTGCTGCGTGCCAGGTTGCTGGTGATCGCCGTGGACCAGAGTGACGTCGCGCTGCGCATCCTCACGCAAGCACGCCGGCTCAACGCCCATGTACCGATTCTGGTGCGCACACGCGACGACAGCCAATGGGCGGAACTGAAAGCCGCCGGCGCCACCGAGGTGGTGCCGGAGCTGTTGGAGTCGAGCCTGATGCTCGCCTCACATGCCTTGATCATGCTGGGTCTGCCGGCGCATCAGGTGCAGGAGAAAGTCGATCAGGTGCGCATCGATCGCTACCGTCTGTTGCACGGTTTTTATCCCGGTGCCGACGATGTGGAAACCTAATCCTGACTCACCGCGCCGATTTTGTGCAGCGACAGATCGGCGCCGTAATACTCTTGCTCCTGACTCAGGCGCAATCCGTGCAGCGCCTTGATCACGCCGTAAACGGCGAAGCCGCCGATCAGTGCCACCGCCACACCGAGGGCGCTGCCGATCAACTGGCTGATCAGGCTGACACCGCCCAGACCGCCAAGCGCCGTCTGACCGAAGATGCCACAGGCAATGCCGCCCCACACCCCGCACAAACCGTGCAATGGCCACACGCCCAGCACGTCGTCGATGCGCCATTTCACCTGCGCGGCGGTAAAGCACCAGACAAACAGCGCCCCGGCAATCGCCCCAGTCAGCAGCGCGCCGACCGGATGCATCAGATCGGAGCCCGCGCAAACCGCCACCAGCCCGGCCAGCGGGCCGTTGTGCAGGAAACCCGGGTCATTGCGTCCGACGATCAACGCCGCCACCGTGCCGCCGACCATTGCCATCAACGAGTTGACCGCCACCAGGCCACTGACGCCCTGCAGGGTCTGCGCACTCATCACGTTAAAGCCGAACCAGCCGACAATCAGAATCCACGAGCCCAGCGCCAGAAACGGAATGCTTGACGGTGCGAACGCCACCAGTTTTCCATCGCGGTAACGGCCGTTGCGCGGGCCGAGCAGCAACACCGCTGCCAGCGCCAGCCATCCCCCCATGGCGTGCACCACCACGGAACCGGCGAAATCATGGAAGGCTGCGCCAAACTGCGCGGTCAACCAGGCTTGCAGGCCGTAGTTGCCGTTCCAGATCATCCCCTCGAAAAACGGATAGATGAACGCCACAATCAACGCCGTGGCACACAACTGCGGAACAAACCGGGCACGCTCGGCGATGCCGCCGGAAATGATCGCCGGGATCGCTGCTGCGAAAGTCAGCAGGAAGAAAAACTTCACCAGCCCATACCCATGATCAGCGCTCAAAACGGCCGCTGGCTGCATGAACGTCACACCGTAGGAGATCCAATAGCCTATAAAGAAATAGGCCAGGGTCGAGACGGCAAAATCACTGAGGATTTTCGACAACGCGTTGACCTGGTTTTTCTGGCGAACCGTACCGACCTCCAGAAAAGCGAAACCGGCGTGCATCGCCAGCACCATCACCGCACCGATCAGAATGAACAATGTATTGGAGCTGTGCACCAGTGTGTCCACAGCACTTTGCAGATTTTCCATGGAGAGGCAGACCTGAAGGAAAAAAGAGCACCAAAGCGGTTCATGCGGGCATTTCATGCACCAAGTTGCGACCGCCCGGTCAGGGATCCGCAGATTCGCTGTACCGTTTTGGCGCACGAGGTCGATGTCCTGACACGAACCGGGATTATTTGAGTTAAGGTTTTCCGGCATGCACGCCCGGCAACAGCGCACGACTGCCGGACGACGCACCAGCACACAGCAAAAGTTGTACCAGTCATTTGTAATGAACCTTCGCGCAAGGCTCATACTCGAACGCTTCAGACGCCACTTACGGAGATCCACCCATGGCCAGCATCAAGGCAAAGACTGCTCAAGAAATCCTGATGAACGACTTCCAGACGTTGGTTGCCGACACCGAACGGTTGCTCGAGCACACCGCGACCCTGGCCGGTGATCAAGCGGATGAGTTGCGTGAGCAGATTCACGACAGCCTGCTGCGTGCCCGCGAGACCCTGAAACTGACTGAAGAGACGTTGCGTGATCGCGGTCAGGCAGCGGTCAACGCCACCGAGGATTACGTGTCGGCCAATCCGTGGCAGTCGGTCGGTATCGCTGCTGGCGTCGGCTTCCTGATTGGCCTGCTGGCCACTCGGCGCTGATCATGTCGATCGGTGAATCCGGCCCGACTGCGGGCACCGCCTCCTCCACACGGCGTCTGGGCGCCGCTGTCCTTGGTTTGCTGCACAGCCATGTCGAATTGTTCGGCATCGAGCTGCAGGAGCAGAAATCCCGTACCGTGAGCCTGTTGTTGTTTGCGGGTCTGGCGCTGGTGTTTGCGCTGCTGTTGCTGGTCGGCCTGTCAGCCCTGGTGTTGATCCTGCTCTGGGACACCTACCGGCTGGCCGGGATTATCGGCCTGTGCGTGTTCTACACCCTGGCGGCAATCTTCTGCGGGCTGCGCCTCAAGGCAGCGATCTTCGATGAATCCTCACCCTTCCACGGTACGCTGGAAGAGCTGGCCAACGACCGGGAGCGCCTGTTGCCATGAGCCTGCCTGAACTGCCTCACAACAGCTCGCGCCGGGAAATGCGCAAGGCGCTGATTCGCCTGCGCATGGAAATGCATCGCCAGGAAATCCGCCACGAAGCCGGACAGGTTCTGCAACCGTTGCACCGCGTGCGCGGCATGACGCAAAACCTGCACGACGGCTTCGGCATCAAACACGCGCCATTATGGGGCGTAGCCGCTGTCACTCTGCTGGGCTTCATTACCGGCAAAGGCGCGAAAAGCGGTGGTATCAGTGGCCTGACGCGGTTGATCCGACTCGGGACCAGCCTCGGGCCGCTGATCAAACTGGTCATGCAAAGCTCGGCCAAGCGTTAAACCGACACATCTGGCTGCATTCTTGCAATATCACCGGGATGAACCTCTTTTATCGAGAGGTTCGATCCCTGCACGCCTACCCGGTCGACAGGGTTCAATCAGAACAAGAACGACTAAGGAGGCCCCGTGATCGACGGGCAACCGCTCGCCTGCTTTCAGCCTTTCATCGACACCGCCACCGGCCGTATAGCAGGCGTCGAAGCACTGGGTCGTCTGCGCCAGAATGACGGTCAACTGACCTCGGTCGGACCGCTGTTCGCCGATCCGCGTACGCCGGCAGTCGCCCTGCGGCGTCTCGACCGGCAAATCCGCGACAACGCTCTGAGCCGTTTGCACCAAGCACCGGCGGACTGGTTTCTCAGCCTGAACATGTCGCCGCGCTGGATCAGTCGCCTGCGCCCCGATCAAGCCTTGCCCAGCCTCAAGCAACTGGCGCGTCACGGGGTCGATGCGCAGCGCATTGTGTTCGAGATCACCGAGTTGGGCGGCAACAGTCAGCGTTTGGCCGAAGTGGTCGCCCGCTACCGCGAGGCCGGGGCGAGAATCGCCATTGATGACTTTGGTGCCGGCTACTCGCAACTCGATCGCGTGCTCGCGCTACAGCCGGACATCCTCAAACTCGACATGCGCCTGTTCCAGGCCGCCGCACGAGGCGGGCCGAGCAGTGACGTGGTCAAGGCGCTGGCACAGATGGCCGAGAAGACGGGTTGCTGGATCATCGCCGAAGGCGTCGAGACTGAAGCCCAACTGAATTTCGCCCTCGAATGCGGCTCACGTTATGTGCAGGGTTTTCTGTTCGCGCGGGCGCAGGAAGCCTTTTTTGCTACCGACGCGTTTGTGCCGCGCTTCGCCGAGTTGCGCCAGCGTTATGTCCAACAGAAACTCGCTGAGCGCGGGCGCTTGATGCGGATGCGCCAGCAACTGGCGGAATTGATGGCGATCCTCCAGGGCTGGGCGCAGGCCCATGCACCTCTCAGCGCCCTGCCCCATCTGGAGGCCTTTCCCTGGCTGCTGCGGTTTTACCAATGCGACCGGCACGGTACGCAGCTGACTCCGAACCTGGAGTGGCGGCACCATGGCTGGGTCGCCGACAACCGGTACCTGGGGCATAACTGGTCATGGCGACCCTACTTCTATCATTTGCTGGCCGAGGGCTGGGAAGAACGTCGCCTGACCCTGTCCAGCACCTACCGCGATGCCACCAGCAATCAGTACTGCCTGACGGCCGGGCAGTTTTTCGATAACGGCGAGCGGCTGCTGTTGATCGATATTGATGCGGCGGGGCTGTAGTTCCGCTTGCAGGTGGCAGCATGAACCGGGAAGCTAGGGCAACAGTCACTTTGACGGAGAGAACCAGCCTTGGATTGGCAAACCCTGCTCAACCGCGAACGCCTCGGAAAACCGCTGCACAGCCCGCAAGAACTGGGCCGCAGCCCTTTTCACAAAGACCATGACCGCATCATTTTCTCCGGTGCCTTTCGCCGCCTCGGGCGCAAGACCCAAGTGCACCCTGTGTCGAGCAACGACCATATCCACACACGCCTGACCCATTCACTGGAAGTCAGTTGCGTGGGCCGTTCGCTGGGCATGCGCGTTGGCGAAACCCTGCGCAATGCCCTGCCCGAATGGTGCGATCCCAGCGATCTGGGAATGGTCGTGCAATCGGCCTGCCTGGCCCACGACATTGGCAATCCGCCCTTCGGCCACTCCGGGGAAGATGCCATTCGCCACTGGTTCCAGCAGGCCGCCGGGCGCGGTTGGCTCGATGGCATGAACGAGGCAGAACGTGCTGACTTCCTCAATTTCGAAGGCAATGCCCAAGGCTTCCGGGTGCTCACGCAGCTTGAGTACCATCAGTTTGACGGCGGTACGCGACTGACCTACGCCACCCTCGGCACGTATTTGAAGTACCCGTGGACCGCGCGTCACGCCGACTCCCTCGGCTACAAGAAGCACAAGTTCGGCTGCTATCAGAGCGAGTTGCCGTTACTCGAGCAGATTGCCCACAAGCTCGGCCTGCCTCAACTGGAAGACCAGCGCTGGGCGCGGCATCCATTGGTGTACCTGATGGAAGCCGCCGACGATATCTGCTACGCGCTGATTGACCTCGAAGATGGTCTGGAGATGGACCTGCTCGATTACAGCGAAGTCGAATCGCTGCTGCTGGGGCTGGTCGGTGACGACCTGCCGGAAACCTACCGGCAACTCGGTCCGCAGGATTCGCGCCGACGCAAACTGGCGATTCTGCGCGGCAAGGCCATCGAACATTTGACCAATGCTGCGG
The DNA here is from genome assembly GCF_003061205.1 of Pseudomonas sp. HMWF006. Classification (NCBI taxonomy): domain Bacteria; kingdom Pseudomonadati; phylum Pseudomonadota; class Gammaproteobacteria; order Pseudomonadales; family Pseudomonadaceae; genus Pseudomonas; species Pseudomonas sp. HMWF006. The sequence goes on along the minus strand of NZ_QAIU01000503.1, from coordinate 8,213 downwards.
CCCGGGCCTTCGTCGAGCAGCAGGATGCCCTGCTCGACGGCACGCTGCACGGCGATCTGGTTGAGCACATGCACGGACCGGCCAAGCGTTGCGTGTTGAACGCCAAGGACATCGCCCGCAAGAAGATCTTCCAGGACAAACGCAAGACCCTGCACGAAATCGGCGCCTATACGACGCTGGAAATCCTGCTGAATGCCTTCTGCGGGGCTGCCCTGGAGCAACACAATGGCCGTACGCCTTCCTTCAAGAGCCGGCGCATCCTCGACTTGCTGGGCAACAATGCGCCGGACCCACACGGTTCGTTGCACACCTCGTTTCTGCGCATGATCGATTTTATCGCCGGCATGACCGACAGCTACGCCAGCGACATGGCCATGGAGATGACCGGGCGCTCCAGTCATTGATCCTGACGTATTCAGCCGGCGCGCTTGGCCGGTTGAATACGGGCTGTTTCATGTACAGCGTTAATGTGGTCAACGCTATTTCCCCAAGGCTGCGGTATTTTTATTCACCGCCCAGATATTTACACAAACAAATAATAAACAACTGACACAACACCAACCGCCCCTCTAAAACCATTAATCCGCCGCATTTGCAAAACATCCATAGCCAACTATAAGCCAATTAAAAAATTGAGCATCCTTACGCCAAACCCGGATTAGTCGTAGTCCCTTTCCTCATTAGTTGTAGGAATTATCTGATAACGCAAGTGAGTTCATGACAGTTCATGCGAGTGCTCATTCATCTGAGCTAAGGTGCGCCCTTTATTCGTGCTTGTATGGGATTTGATTATGAACTCCGTTTTTATTGTCGACGACCACCCGGTCATCCGTCTCGCCGTTCGAATGCTGCTGGAGCATGAGGGTTACAAGGTCGTCGGTGAAACCGATAACGGGGTCGATGCCATGCAGATGGTGCGCGAGTGCATGCCAGACCTGATCATTCTCGACATCAGCATTCCCAAGCTCGACGGCCTTGAGGTATTGGCCCGATTCAACGCCATGAGTTCGCCATTGAAAACCCTGGTACTCACTGCTCAATGTCCAACGTTGTTCGGCGTTCGCTGCATGCAATCCGGCGCATCAGGTTATGTGTGTAAACAAGAGGACTTGAGCGAACTGGTCAGTGCAATCAAAGCCGTACTTTCCGGCTACAACTATTTCCCCAGTCAGGCATTGAACCCGGTTCGCAGCGACGATATTCGTTATGCCGAACTGGAATTATTCAAGTCCGTCAACGATCGCGAATTGATGGTGCTTCAACTCTTTGCACAAGGCCGCACCAATAAGGAAATCGCCAAGGGCATGTTCTTGAGCAACAAGACCGTCAGCACTTACAAGAAGCGGTTGATGCAAAAGCTCAAAGCCAGATCCCTTGTCGAACTTATCGAGATGGCCAAACGAAACGCACTCGTGTGAGACCCCGCATGCCCAGTCGTTTAAAGGACTATTTAGTTGCGTTGAGCGTAGCTCTTTTTTTGAGTACCTACGCCCTTGCCATGCCCAACGCGGCACCGGACTATGCCCTGCTCAGCCGGTCTTCAGGCGAGGCGGTGCCGGTCATCTTCGAACAGTCCCAACGCGTGTGGCTGAGTGCTCGTAAAGAATTGATACTGGGCACCTCTGCACCCGACTATCCGCCTTTTGACATGACTGTCAGCGGCAAGGACTACGAAGGTCTGACGGCCGACTACGCCGGACTCCTCAGTCAGGCCACCGGCTTGCCGATCCGTGTCATGCGCTTTGCCTCCCGGGACGCAGCGATACGCGCCCTGGTCGATGGCCAGATCGATCTGCTCGGCACCGCGAACGCTTTCGAGGCGGGCAACGCGAACCTCGCGCTGACGGTGCCCTACGCGAGGGATCAGCCGGCGCTGGTCACCCGTGAAGACGAAACCCGCTCCCTGGCCCAAGGCCTGGCCGGACTGCGCCTGAGCATGGTCTATCACTATCTGCCGTTGCACGAGGTCAAGGCGCTGTACCCCAAAGCGCTCATCACTTGTTATCCCTCCTACCAGAATGCCATCAATGCGGTTGCCTTCGATCAGGCCGACGTGTTTCTCGGCGACATCGTTTCCACCCAATACATGGTCAACAAGGGCTACCTGAATAACGTGCGCATGGCCAATTTCGGCAAGCAGGAAACCCGGGGATTCAGCTTTGCCATACGGCGCAACAATCCGCAGTTGCTGTCGATCATCGACACCGTACTCAATGCCGTACCCAGGAGCGAACGCGATAACATCGCCAAGCGCTGGAGTGCCGGCAGTGACCTGTTGCTGACCGACCAGAAACTGCAACTGACCCAGCGTGAAGAAACCTGGATCAAACAGCACCCCGTGGTGAGTGTGGTGGTGAATGAAGCGCTGGCACCGCTGACGTTCTTCGACAGCGGCGGCAATTTACGCGGTATCAGCGCCGACCTGCTCGAACTGATCCGTTTGCGCACAGGCCTGCGCTTCGACATCCGGCGCAGTCGCAACGACGCGGAAATGATCCGGCAAATAGACAGTCACCAGGCCGATCTGATTGCCGCGTTGTTGCCGTCCGCCGAACGCGAGCAAACCCTGAACTTCAGTCGCCCGTACCTGGAAAATTCCTATGTCCTGTTGACCCGCAAGAGCGCCGATGGTCCGACAAACCTGAGCCAGCTCAAGGGCAAACAACTGGCGATTGCCCAAGGCAATCCAATGGTCGAGTACTTGCGCCGGGAGTTTCCTCTCATCCAGTTGATCGAAACACCGGACACCTTCAGCGCGGTCTCGCTGCTCGCCGAAAAGCATGTCGATGGCGCGGTGAACTCACTGGTGATCGCCAACTATTTCATCTCTTCGCGGATCTTTGATCAGGCGCTGCAAATCACCACCACCATCGGCACCAGCCAGGCCGCGTTCTCATTGGCAACAGCGCGGGACAACACCGAACTGGTCTCGATCATCAACAAGGCGTTGCTGAGCATCGCCCCCGAGGAACTGGGGGTGATCAACGGTCGCTGGCGCGGCTACTCCACCTCGCAGAATATCTGGCGCAATTATCAGCGCCTGTTTTATCAAGTGATCGGCGCCGCCGGCCTGGTTCTCCTGCTGTTACTGGCGTGGAACGCCTATATGCGTCACCAGATCAAGCAACGCCAGGCAGCCGAGCGCGCCTTGAACGATCAGTTCGAGTTCATGCGCTCGCTGGTCAACGGCACACCGCACCCCATTTACGTTCGCGATCGCGAAGGCCTGCTGCAAAGCTGCAATGACAGCTACCTCGAAGCATTCAACGCCAGGCGCGAAGACGTCATCGGCAAAAGCGTGATTGAGGGCTCCCTGAGCAACGCGTTCGAAGCCCAGGCCTTTGAGGCCGATTACCGCCGCGTCGTAGCCGAAGGCACGCCGTTGATACTTGACCGTCCCCTGCACATCGGCAACCGCCGCCTGACCATCTATCACTGGATTCTCCCGTATCGTGATTCCAGTGGAGCCGTCAAAGGCGTCATCGGTGGCTGGATCGACATCAGTGAGCGCCGCCAGCTCTTCGAGGAACTGCGCGCGGCCAAAGAACGCGCCGATGAAGCCAACCGGGCGAAAAGCACGTTCCTGGCCACCATGAGCCACGAGATCCGCACACCGATGAATGCGGTGATCGGCATGCTCGAACTGACACTCCGACGCATGGATCAACAGCACCCGGACCGAACATCCATCGATACCGCCTACCACTCGGCCAAAGACCTGCTCGGTCTGATCGGCGACATTCTCGACATTGCCCGGATCGAATCCGGACGCCTGAGCCTGTGCCCGGAGCGGGTCAACCTGGTCGAAACCGTGGCGTCCGTCACCCGAATCTTCGACGGTCTTGCACGCCAGAAGAGCCTGGCCCTGCACACGTACTTCAATCCGCCGGACCTCGCGGTCGACGTGCAACTGGATCCCCTGCGTTTCAAGCAGGTCCTGTCGAATCTGATCAGCAACGCCATCAAATTCACCGAGCAAGGCCAGATCAGAATCACCCTCGACCTCATGCAAACCGAGGCCCCTGCCCATGCGCTGATGCAACTGACCGTGCAGGACAGCGGCGTCGGCATCAGTGCCGAGGATCAGCAGCGCTTGTTCGAACCCTTTGCCCAGGCGCCAAACAGCAGTCAGCAGGCCAGAAGTGGCGCCGGCCTCGGTCTGGTGATCAGTCGCAACCTCTGCGAAATGATGGGAGGCCATCTGCAATTGAGCAGCCAGCCAGGCATCGGCACGCAGGTCTGCGTTTCTCTGCCCCTGCAAACCCTGCCGGCCCAGGCGAGCCCCCCTCAACAGGTGCCATCTATCAAGACTGCGCCGACGCCGCTGAACGTCCTCGTGGTGGACGATCACCCCGCCAATCGCCTGTTGATGTGTCAGCAACTGGAGTTTCTCGGGCATCGTTTCAGCATTGCCGAGAACGGCAGCATTGGCCTTGAGCAATGGAAGGCCGGCCAGTTCGACCTGGTCATCGTTGACTGCAACATGCCCTTGATGAACGGCTATGAACTGACTCGCGCCATTCGTCAGCATGAGCTGCTCACGCGCTGCTCGCCCTGCACCGTGCTGGGTTTCACGGCCAATGCGCAGCCCGAGGAAGTTCAGCGCTGCAAACAGGCCGGCATGGACGACTGCCTGTTCAAACCCTTGAGTCTGAGCGTGCTCGGCCAATGGGTCGATGGCATGACCCCGAAGGCACAACCGCCGGCCTTCAACCTGCAAAGTCTGAATCTGCTGTGCGGTGGCGACCCGACGCAGGCTCGGCGGCTGCTGGTTGAACTGCTCAAGAGCAGTCGTCTTGACCGGGAGGAACTGCTCGCGCTGTCGTCCGCCTCCGATCTCGGCGCACTGGCGATCGTCGCCCACAAAATCAAGGGCGCTGCCCGCATCGCCCAGGCAGCGCGGGTGATCGTCTGTTGCGATGCACTCGAACAGGCCTGCGCGCAGGCATTGTCGAGCGAAGACATCGCCCGCCATTGCGCGGCGACTGACCGGGCCATGCTCGAACTCGAACAGGCGTTACGGCAACAACTTGCCCTCGCGGATCGAAGCACGATGAGCCTGCCTTAACTATGCTTGAACGCTGAGCAGTGAGTTAACCATCATGGAGAGCCTGAAATGCCCAGCCCACTGCGCCCGGAGCAACGCCGGTTCCCGCTGCACGTGCACATCAGCGTCATGTTCACGTTTCTCCTGTTGCTCACTGGCATCGTGCTGGGCCTGTTCAATTATCACCAGACCACGAAAATCATCCTGTCGAGCAGCGAACAACTGTTCAACCGTATCGAACAGGATGTACGCCTGGACCTGCGTGCAACCTATCAGCCGATCCGCCACGTGCTCAGTCTGTTGGCGGACAACCCGGCCACTCAGGCCCAGCGCCTTGAAGAACGCTTGCCGTTGCTCAAACCCTTCGCCCAGTCACTGACGGACAACCCCAACCTCGCCTCCTTGTACCTGGGTTACAGCAACGGCGATTTTTTCATGGTCCGGCCGCTGCGCGACGCCGCCCTGAAAACACGGTTCAAGGCTCCGGATACTGCAAGCTATCAAGTCTGGAGCATCGAGCATGACGCGCAGGGCACGCCGCACTCGCAATCGCTGTTCTTCGATCAGGCCTTGCAGCCGGTCAGCCGCCTGGAGAACCGCGACGACGCCTACGATCCGCGCAGTCGTGCCTGGTTTACCGATGCACGCCGGCAACCCGGTCAGATCACCACTGAACCCTACGTGTTTTTCTCCACCCACAATATCGGCACCACGCTGGCCCGGCGCAGTGGAGAGAACGCCGTGATCGGTGCCGATCTGACCCTGGCCACACTGTCGGCCACCCTGATCAAGCACCGGGTCACCCCATCGACCGAGATTGCCCTGTTCGATGCCGATGGCAACGTCGTGGCTTACCCCGACAGCGACCGCTTGATTGTCGATGATCGCAACGCACGCCAGGCCAGAGTGGCTGATCTGAGCCCCGGGCTGCACGTGTTGCTGACGACAGACAACCCTGGCAAGCGCCTGCAGGCCGATGGCCGGCAATGGATCGTCGCCCGCAGCAGCATGCAGGAAGGTGGGCCGAAGGGCCTGCAACTGGCGCTGCTGGTGCCCGAAGACGAACTGTTGGTCGACGCCTATCGCATGCGCTGGCAAGGCGCACTGGTGACCCTGGCCACGTTGCTGCTGTGTCTGCCGCTCGGCTGGCTGATCTCGCGGATTCTGGTCAAACCCTTGCATGCGCTGGTCAAGGAAGCCGACGCAATCCGCAGCTTCGATTTCAACTTCCCCCTGAGCCGACGCTCGCCCGTGCTGGAAGTCGATCAGTTGAGCGTGTCGATGGCGCAGATGAAAGACACGCTGGCGAGCTTCTTCCGCATCACCGACAGCCTGTGCGCGGAAACCCGTTTCGCACCGTTGCTGCACAGGGTGCTGTTCGAAACCGTGGGAATCGCCCAGGCCCAGGCCGGTCTGATTTATCTGCGTGACAATGACGACACGCGCATGGTGCCTTATGGACTGGTGATCAATGGCACGCCGCAGCCCCTGGAGAACTTCGACATTCAGGCGCATGACCTGCAACAGGACCACGGCCCGATGTGGTTCAGGCAACTGATCGGTGCGAACAGCCTGGTCAGCGATCTGGGTTTCGATCAGGCGGCGGATCTGCAGCAAGTCCTGCTGGCCATGCAAGCGCCGCGCGTTCATATGATCGGCATCCGCCTGCACAACCGCCACGATGAAACCATCGGTCTGCTGATTCTGCTGGTCAACGACAGCGGCACGGCGGCGGATCTGGAAAAACTGCAGCCTGATCGCATCGCGTTCCTGCAAGCGGTGTCCGGTGCCGCCGCCGTGAGTATCGAAAGCCAGCGTCTGCAAGCCAGACAGAAACAGTTGCTGGATGCGTTCATTCAACTGCTCGCCGGCGCCATTGATGCCAAGAGCCCCTACACCGGTGGCCATTGCCAACGCGTGCCGGAGCTGACCCTGATGCTGGCCCAGGCCGCCGCGGCCAGTCAGGCCCCGGCGTTCAGCGCCTATCGGCCGACCGAGGATGAATGGGAAGCCCTGCACATCGCTGCCTGGCTGCACGATTGCGGCAAGGTCACGACGCCGGAATACGTCGTCGATAAAGCCACCAAACTGGAAACCATCAACGACCGCATCCACGAGATCCGCACCCGCTTCGAGGTGCTCAAGCGCGATGCATGGATCAGCTACTGGCAGGCACTGGCGCTCGGTGCTGACGCGACAACACTGGCACAAGAGCGAGACGCCACGCTGAGCGCGCTGGACGACGACTTTGCCTTCGTCGCACGCTGCAATCTTGGCAGTGAGGCGATGGCCGAAGCGGATCTCGAACGCCTCAACGACCTTGCCCAACGCACCTGGATGCGCACCCTGGATGACCGTCTGGGGGTGTCGTGGGCAGAAAACAGACGTCAGGCACAAACACCGGCATCGACCCTGCCGGTTCGCGAAAAGTTATTGGCGGACAAGCCCGAACATTTGTTCGAACGAGACAAGAACGAGTTGATTCCCGACGACAATCCATGGGGGTTCAAGCTGGACGTGCCACGTTATAAATACAATCGCGGCGAACTGTACAACCTGAGCATCACCCGCGGCACACTGACCCGTGAGGAGCGCTACATCATCAATCATCACATGGTGCAGACGATCATGATGCTCAGCCACCTGCCCTTCCCCGGCCATCTGGACAGCATCGCCGAAATCGCCGGCGGTCATCACGAAAAAATGGACGGTACCGGATACCCGAAACGCCTGAAGCGCGAAGACATGAGCCTGCCGGCGCGGATGATGGCGATCGCCGATATTTTCGAAGCGTTAACGGCGGCCGATCGCCCCTACAAGAAGGCCAAGACCCTCAGCGAAGCGCTGGGGATCATGGCCACCATGTGTCGCGAAGCGCACATTGATGCGCCGCTGTTCGGCCTGTTCATCAGCGATGGCGTCTACCTGCAGTACGCCACGCGCTTTCTCGATCCACAGCAGATTGATGCCGTGGATGCCGCCAGCCTGTTGCGCAAGGCTGGCCTCAGCGCTTGATCAGCAGTCGGTCAGGCGCAGGAAAATCGCCGCCAGTTGCTCGATGCCGGCCTGATCGTCGACGCCGAAGCGCGCCAGCTTCGGGCTATCGAGATCGAGCACGCCGATCAAACGGCCATCCTTGACCAACGGCACCACCAACTCACTGTTC
>NZ_QAIU01000048.1:0-18919 GCF_003061205.1 Pseudomonas sp. HMWF006 | reverse complement strand
TCGGGCGGCGCTCGCAGCAGACTGAAACCGGCGTCGTAATGCAGCGGCGTCGCATCCTCGTGGCACCACAGGCACGACGCGGCCAGGTCGATCACCTGCTGGCAACCGTCACCGCAGGGAATTTTCAGGCGCAGATGGAAATCCGCACCGACCATCATCGGCAACTGGCTGATCAGCATCAGCCCGTCTTCGGACACATTGCCCAGAAAACCGATGGGTTTGTCGGTGACGCTGTTGAACACTCTGAGGAAGTACGGCAGCTGATGCCGTTCGATCCGGCGGTCGGTAAACATGATGCGCAGTTCGTCCTGCAAGGCTCCCTCACAGAGCCGCACCCTTGCTTCGGAACGCGCCTGTGTCGCAGGCACGCTCTCCCCGCTTCCGGTGTGACGGTCGCTAATACGCCATCACCTTACAACTGCCAGTCGCAGGTGTTGCACGGGTCATCGCGGATTCACCGGCGACCCGATTCATTCGACTATAGCTCAGCCTGTACAACCGGCCAGCTTTTGTATGACAACTGTCATCAAGAGCCCGTCGGGCGCACCACCGCTGCTGCGCTGCGGGTCGGGTAATGGCCCAGGCTCTGCAGGGTTTCCAGACGGGCGCGGGCGCGGAAGGCGTATTCGCTGTTGGGGTACGAGGCGATGATGAACTGATAGGTTTGCGCCGCATCGACAAACATCTTCTGCCGCTCCAGGCACTGGCCGCGCATCATCGACACTTCCGGCCACACATACGGGCGGGCACGGCTGGCGCGTTCGACCTTGGACAGTTCGAGCATCACCTGCTCGCAATTGCCACGGTCATAGGCACTGTAAGCGTTGTTCAAATGATGGTTCATCGACCAACGGGTGCAGCCCGTGACGGCGAGGACGCTGAGGGCAAGGGCGGCAATGGGCAACAATCGCATGGGGGTTCTCCTGTCTTGAGCTCTGTATCGACCCATGGTCGGAAATCTTCAGGCGCGTTTGTCCCAAAGTTGCCGCGTTCAATAAAGAAAATGATAAGTAGTGCAAACGAACAATGACTACACCCAAAGAGCATAGTAGCCTTCGCTGGCGCTTGAACCTGAGGAGTCTTTGCATGTCCGTCCGTCGTACCAAAATCGTCGCTACCCTTGGCCCGGCCAGTAACTCGCCGGAAGTTCTCGAACAGCTGATTCTGGCTGGCCTGGACGTCGCCCGTCTGAACTTCTCCCATGGCACCCCCGACGAGCACAAGGCTCGCGCAAAACTGGTGCGTGACCTCGCTGCCAAGCACGGCCGCTTCGTCGCCCTGCTCGGTGACCTGCAAGGCCCGAAAATCCGTATCGCCAAATTCGCCAACAAGAAAATCGAGCTGAAGATCGGTGACAAGTTCACCTTCTCCACCAGCCATCCGTTGACCGAAGGCAACCAGCAAGTGGTCGGCATCGACTACCCGGACCTGGTCAAGGACTGCGGCGTGGGCGACGAGCTGCTGCTCGACGACGGCCGCGTGGTGATGCGCGTCGAAACCGCCACCGCCACCGAACTCAACTGCGTGGTGACCATCGGCGGCCCGCTGTCCGACCACAAAGGCATCAACCGTCGCGGCGGCGGCCTGACCGCGCCGGCCCTGACTGAAAAAGACAAGGCCGACATCAAGCTCGCAGCGGAAATGGAAGTCGACTACCTCGCGGTGTCCTTCCCGCGTGACGCGGCCGACATGGAATACGCCCGTCAACTGCGCGACGAGGCCGGCGGCACTGCCTGGCTGGTGGCGAAGATCGAACGCGCCGAAGCCGTGGCCGACGACGAAACCCTCGACGGCCTGATCAAGGCGTCCGACGCGGTGATGGTTGCCCGTGGTGACTTGGGTGTGGAAATCGGCGACGCCGAGCTGGTGGGCATTCAGAAGAAAATCATTCTGCACGCACGCCGCCACAACAAGGCGGTGATCGTCGCGACCCAGATGATGGAGTCGATGATCCAGAACCCGATGCCGACCCGCGCCGAAGTGTCCGACGTGGCCAACGCCGTGCTCGACTACACCGACGCCGTGATGCTCTCGGCCGAATCCGCCGCTGGCCAGTACCCGCTGGAAGCCGTGCAGGCGATGGCGCGCATCTGCGTCGGCGCGGAAAAGCACCCGACCGGCAAGACCTCCAGCCACCGTATCGGCAAGGAATTCACCCGCTGCGACGAAAGCATCGCACTGGCGACCATGTACACCGCCAACCACTTCCCGGGCGTCAAGGCGATCATCGCCCTGACTGAAAGTGGTTACACCCCGCTGATCATGTCGCGCATCCGCTCCTCGGTGCCGATCTACGCCTACTCGCCACACCGCGAGACCCAGGCGCGTGCGGCGATGTTCCGTGGCGTGTACACCATTCCGTTCGACCCGGCTTCGCTGGAACCGCACGAAGTCAGCCAGAAGGCGATCGACGAACTGGTCAAGCGCGGCGTAGTGGAAAAAGGCGACTGGGTCATCCTGACCAAGGGCGACAGCTACCACACCACCGGCGGTACCAACGGCATGAAGATCCTGCACGTGGGCGACCCGCAGGTCTGAGTGACCGGTTGCTGAAAAACCAAAGCCCCGCCGTGTGAACGGCGGGGCTTTTTGTTTTCCGGCCCATCAAAAAATCGCAGCCTTGTGCAGCACCTGCACGTGATTGGCGAGGTCCTTTCAAGCGTGGCCGCAGCTGTAATTTTGTGGCGAGCACTGTGTCAACTGTCAGATCTGACAGTAGACGGGGCAAGCATTCGGGCAGTTACTTGAGTCGAGAATCCTCTACTCAAGGAGAACGCCATGAATCACTCGAACCGACAGGCACCAAAAGCAGGAACGCTGGATGAAGACTTTGCCGACGCTGGCGTTTTCCAGCTGACGCTGCCGGCCCTCGGACGGCAAAGCCATGTGGGGGGGATCAGTTCGGACAGCACCTCGACACGCTTGTATTTCGCAGGTCAGGCAGGCTCCGGGGTCACTGATCAGGCTTACGTTCTGGGCTGCCTGACGCTGGACGGCAAACTGGACCCGACCTTTGGAAACGAGGGCATTGCCAGTGGTGCTTTTACCGTCAGAACCGAGTCCAAGGGGAAATCGGTCATCTGCCTGAGCGACGGCAAGAAGCTGCTTCTGGGCACCGTCGCTGAAAGCAGACCTGCACTGGCGCGCTTTACATCCGCAGGTGTGCTGGATAGCACGTTTGGAGACCAGGGCTACGTCATCCTCCGGTTGCCCGCAGGTGCTGACGAACAGACCGCGAAGGCAGCCAGTGGTAGCGAACAGGCTTCATCGGGCAGCATCGTGTCGCTGAACGACGGAAAAATTCTGGTGGTGTACACCTACGCCATTACGCACGGATTGGATACACAAGCGTTCCTGTACTTGCTCAACAGCGATGGTTCTCTGGACACCTCCTTCAATAACAAAGGCTATGTTCAGGTCCTCTACCCGGGTGCGGCGCCTGCCGATGTAAAGGTGCGCAACGGCTTGATCGATCAGGATGGCAAGCTCGTCATCTGCGGCGCACTGGCACCCCGCTCCGGCACATCCGCCGCCCTGTTTGCACGCTACCTGCGCGACGGCAGCCTCGATCCGCAGTTCGGCAACAACGGGTTTGTCATTGAGCCGATGTCGGGGTCTCCGGTTCTTGAGTGCGTGATCCAGCAACCGAACAAGCGGCTGCTGGGCATCGGCAAAACCGGCACTGAAGGTCTCCTGATCAGCCTGGAACCGGATGGTGAATACAATATCCAGTTCAATCGCGGCAAGCCTCTGCTGACCCGATTGGAGTATGCATCCACCTACTGGAGCAGCGGGGTCATGCAACCGGACGGCAAGATCGTGCTGGTCGGTAAATACCAGCAGTCCGACCAACCGTCCCCCGCCGTCATCGGCAGAATGTTGAGCGACGGCTCGTTCGATTCAACATTCGGCAACGCCGGCTGGGTGGGCACGCCATTTACCGGGGCGCTTTCTTTCGACAGCCTCGCGCTCCAGGCGGATGGAAAAATCGTAGTGGCCGGAACCTACCTCAAAGACTCGACGAATCAAGGATGGGTCCTGCGTTACCACGGGCGTGACTGAACAAGGGGCGGGCTATTTCAAGGAGATGAACATGAGCATTGATTCAAAGGTTTTGCGCAATGAAGGACAGCTCGACCCCGCCTTTGGTGACGGCGGCCTGGTCTTGTTGAATGCTCCCGGCGCTCCCGAAGGCAGCGTTAACCCCAAAGGCATGGGCGTTGATGCTGACGGTCGTCTGTATGTGGTCGGCGATGTGCAGCTCACGCGTCAGCGGGTTGATTACTACTGCGTGAGGCTGACGGCAAACGGGATGATCGACCCGACATTTGGCAAGGCCGGTTATGTCATCGCGGCGTTTGTCGAAAACGATGAAGGGCGCTCCTACTCGCAGATCAGCGAGGTGGTTGAACTCAGCGATGGAAAAATCTTACTGATCGGCCACTATTACGATGGCACCTTCAACACCTGGAAAGGCCTGATCCGTCTGCATCCCGATGGCACTCCGGACTCGACATTCGGCAATAACGGCACAGTGCTGATTGCACTTGGCAGCATCGGCGAGATTCAGGCGCACAGTTTTGAAGCGCCGTCGACCTCCTCCGGCATCGCAGCCGCGGGTAACAGTGTGATTCTGCCTGACGGCAAAATCCTGTTGCATGAACCTGTGTATGACGGCGTGGAAGAAACCCAAACGGCGATCATTCGCCTGACACCGGACGGTGCGCTCGATCCCGACTTCAACCAGACGGGCATCGTCCGGATTGCCTTTGCCGATTTTGCGCATACCCACCTCACCGACGTTCTGGTCAGCGCTGACGGCAAATACGTATTCAGTGGTTATTGCCGGAACCTGGCTAATGAAGGATCCCGTGCGCTCTTCACGAGATTGCTTGCCACTGGCGCAACTGACGTCTCATTCGGCAACAATGGCTATCGGTTGATTGAACCGCAGGAAGCTTCAATGAGCTTTCTGTTAGAACGTCTTGTTGCGCAGACGAACCAACGCTTGCTTGGCATCGGTTACACGCTGGATGACGCAGAATGCGGTTTGTTGGTCAGTCGTGAATCCGATGGCAGTGCCAACATCCAGTTCAATCGCGGCAAGCCGCTGCTGACCAGTCTGGACGACCGTGACACTTACTGGCATCACGCGTCTGTCCAGAAGGACGGAAGCATTCTGGTGTATGGCCACATTTATAAGCCCGCGCAGGTCGTCGTGGCCCGATTCACCGACGCCGGCATCCTGGACAAAAACTTTGGTGCGGGCACGGGCTGGCTGCAGTTCGATGCCGACCCTTTCGGGATGGCGTCCGCCTTGATCACGGATCGCACGGTGCTGTTTTTTGCAGCAGTCCGCGTCAATAATCATCACCAGTTGGGGGTTGCCAGGGGGCTTATCGCCCCGCAAGCATGACTGAGCGAACTCTGAAGAACCCATAGGTCGCCACCTTCGCCAGCGCTGTCGGGTCAACACACACCCGCAGCCGTTGCTGTCGAAGGCGGCGATCTTTCACTGCCGCTTGATAAACCCGGTCAACGCCGCCAGCGCTTCCGGCGAACGCAGCCGCTGGGTGAACAGCGCGCCCTCCTCCTCGATCACCTGGCGGATCAATTCACGATCCGGCGCCTTCATCAGTTGCTTGCTGATCCGTACCGCTTGCGGCGGCAATTCATCGAAGCGCAGCGCCATTTCCCGGGCCTTGGCCAAAGCCGCAGCGCCACTGCCCAACGCCTCACTGGCAATGCCCCACGCCGCCGCTTGCTCGCCGGTAAACCCTTCGCCGAGCAGCAACAACTGCGCCGCCCTGGCCTGACCGAGCAGGCGCGGCAGAATCAGGCTGGACGCAAACTCGGGGCACAGGCCAAGATTGACGAACGGCATGCGCAGTCGTGCGTCGCGGCTGACGTAGACCAGATCGCAATGCAGCAACAGCGTCGTGCCGATGCCCACCGCGGCCCCCGCCACGGCCGCGATCACCGGTTTGCGACATTCGAGCAGGTTGAGCATGAAGTGAAACACCGGGCTATCGAGATCGCTCGGCGGTTGCTGGATGAAGTCGGCAATGTCGTTGCCGGCGGTGAAGCACTCGGCACTGCCGGTGATCAGCACGGCGGTGATCGCAGGATCGCTGTCGGCCTGTTTCAGCGCCTCGGCGAGCCGGCTGTACATGGCGCGGGTCAGGGCGTTTTTCTTGTCCGGACGGTTAAAGCGCAGGGTCAGTAAACCGCGTTCGCGCTCCAGCAGGATGGCTTCGGTCATGGCATCTCTCAACAGTGCCGGGTTGCGAAGTTCAGTGAGGGTGAAGGGAGGCTGTGGCAAAGGGGTTTATCGCCGTTTGAGTGCGCAGCGCTCACAAAATCATGGGGCCACTGCGCAGCCCGGCGGGGATAAATTCTCTCGCCACAGACACTTCCACAACACAGGCCCCCTCATCAGAGGCTCTTCGAACCCATGAATATCAGCGCTTAACCGCGGGACAGAAACACATCGGCCAGCAGTTGATTGCGCGGCAGTCCGGCCAGATACAGACGCTTTGCAAAGGCATCGACACTGGCGGTTGAGCCGCAGACTAAGGCCAGGGTTTGCCGGGATACAAGGCGCAGTTGCGCCAAAGCGGCGGCTGACTCGGCCGCCGTCCACAGCTCGACACTGAGGTTTTCGCGCTGCGCGGCCAGTGCCATCAGGGGTTTGGCCAGATAGTGTTCGCTCGCCTCATGGGCCACATGAATGATGCGAATCGCGCCCTGGTGATCCTGGCGCAAGGCTTCGCGCAACACCCCGAACAATGGGCCCAGGCCAGTGCCGGCGGCCAGCAGCCATAGCGGCCGGCTGTGCCAGTCCGGGTCGTAATGCAACGCGCCGCCGCGCAGTTCGCCGAGGCGCACCGGGTCGCCGATCTGCAGCCGTCGAGCGGCATCGCTGAATTCGCCGGGCTGGCGGCAGTCGAGGTGAAATTCGAGAAAGCGGTCTTCTTCCGGCAGACTCGCCAGCGAATACGGCCGGGCGATGTGATCGAGCCACAGCACCAGGTGTTGTCCGGCGCTGTAGCGCAACGGACGTTGCGGGGTCAGGCGCAGGCGCAGCACGCTGTCACTGAGCCAGTCCAGCGCCTCGACTTCGGCGGGGCGTCCGTCGGTGAGCGGATCGAAGGTGTGCACCTGCAAGTCTTCGACCACCTGACACTGACAGGCCAGCCGCCAGCCCTGCTGGCGTTGCTCGGCGCTCAAGGCGTCCGGGCGATTGTCCGCCGGCAGGCCTTGCACACATTGCACCAGACAGGCATGGCAACTGCCGGCGCGGCAGCTGTAAGGCACGGCGACACCGTTCTGATTAAGGGCGTCGAGCAGGTTGCTGCCCGCCGCCACCGACCACTGTCGTTCACCGACGCGAAGTTCAGGCATCGACATTCTCCCAGGCCGCCGCACAGCGATTGCGCCCGTCACGCTTGGCCCGGTAGAGCGCTTGATCGGCACGTTGCAAGGCGTCGTCGAGATCGTCACCCAGGCCGAGCAAGGTCATGCCCGCCGACAGGCTGAGCGAGCCCACATTCAGACCGACCAGTTCGACATCGGTGAAGGCGATGCGCAAGCGCTCGCAGCAGGCGGTCAGGCGTTCGGCGTCGCAATCGGGCAGCAGCAGCACAAATTCCTCACCACCATAACGCGCCAGCACATCGCCGTCGCGCAGACAGGCCTGAGCGACACCGGCGAATGCCTGCAACACCTGATCGCCGGCGGCATGGCCGTGCAGGTCATTAATGCGTTTGAAATGATCGAGATCGATCAGCGCCAGGCCGTGCACGACATCGCTGTCCATCGTATTGAGTTCGCGCGAGGCCAGGCGCAGAAAGTGCCGGCGGTTGAACAACCCGGTCAGCTCGTCGGTGGCAACCAGGTCTTCGAGCTGACGCATCATCCCGCGCAGGGTGTCCTGATGCGCCTGCAAGGCAAACCGGCGCTGACGCATGCGTTGGCGCGAGACTTGAACGAAGCGCGCGTACAGCACCAGCCACGCCAGCACCATGGCCAGAATGCACACCTGCAACGCGGCGAGTGCCGGCTCGCGCAGGCGAAACTGATAGGCGTCCCACAGCGTGATCGTGCAAAAACTGAAGAACACCAATAGCGCACAGCGGATGAACGCCCGCCGACTGAGGTGAAACAGGCCGAATAACAGGATCAGCACGTAAAACACCAGAAACGCGCCGCGGGCTTCATCCAGATGCGCCATCAGCCAGGTTTGCCAGCCGAGCCCGAGCAGCACCTGCGCTTCGGTCAGGCTGGGGTCGGAAAAGCGCTGGTTGCGTCCGCTCCAGAACAGCGCGAACAGCGTCGCCTGACTGATCACCACCAGCGCGCTGCCAGTGGCCACGGAGCTCAGGGACTGGTCGTAATGACCGGTGAAAAACGTCAGCCACAGCAGCAGCAAAGCCAATCCATAGGTGGCCGCAGCAAGGGCGAAGCGTTTGAGCAAAAGACGTTGAATGGCGTTATGGGTCAATCGTTGACTCACCGTGCGATAAGAGGCTGACCGAGTGTCCTACTCTACAGACCGGCTGCCACTTTAGTGGCGTAGTCGATAAATGACCACCGATTTTCGGGCTCGAAAATTGACGTCAAATGCATGACCTGAAAAGCCCCTCACCCTAACCCTCTCCCGGAGGGAGAGGGGACTGACCGAGTGGTTTATCCGAGGTACGCCGACCTGAAACATCGCGCCGAACTCAGGTTTGAACAGCATGAAGATCGGACCCTTCCCTGAGTCGAACTCAGGTTTGAACAGTGTGAAGATCGGCCCCCTCGCCCCTGGGGAGAGGACTCGGGTGAGGGGATAGCTCTTGAAGTGCAAACCCGCTGTCCGATATTCGCCCACCCATGCGACCAACGAATGACTGCCGGCGCGTGTACGCCCCATCGAGGCGCGGTATACTGCCGCGCCTTTTTAGCGTCGCGCCACAGAGGGACAGCTACGAGCCGCAAGCTTCAAGCGGCAAGCTCAAGCTCAAGCTGTCCGCGTACTGCTTTAACTTGCCGCTCGAAGCTAGAAGCTTGTAGCTGCCCCACCGTTTTTTAGAGGAGCGCGACTCATGACCGTGATCAAGCAAGACGACCTGATTCAGAGCGTTGCCGACGCCCTGCAGTTCATTTCCTACTACCACCCCGTGGATTTCATCCAGGCGATGCATGAAGCCTACCTGCGCGAAGAATCGCCAGCGGCCCGTGACTCGATGGCGCAGATCCTGATCAACTCGCGCATGTGCGCCACCGGCCACCGGCCGATCTGCCAGGACACCGGCATCGTCACCGTGTTCGTGCGTGTGGGCATGGACGTACGTTGGGATGGCGCCACCATGAGCCTGGACGACATGATCAACGAAGGCGTGCGCCGCGCCTACAACCTGCCGGAAAACGTCCTGCGTGCCTCGATCCTCGCCGACCCGGCGGGCGCTCGTAAAAACACCAAGGACAACACCCCGGCAGTCATCCACTACTCCATCGTCCCGGGCAACACCGTGGAAGTGGACGTGGCAGCCAAGGGCGGCGGTTCCGAGAACAAGTCGAAAATGGCCATGCTCAACCCGTCCGACTCGATCGTCGACTGGGTACTCAAGACCGTTCCGACCATGGGCGCCGGCTGGTGCCCACCGGGCATGCTGGGCATCGGCATCGGCGGCACCGCCGAGAAAGCTGCGGTGATGGCCAAGGAAGTGTTGATGGAATCCATCGACATTCACGAGCTGAAGGCCCGTGGCCCGCAGAACCGCATTGAAGAAATGCGCCTGGAGCTGTTCGAGAAGGTCAACCAGCTGGGCATCGGCGCCCAGGGCCTTGGTGGCCTGACCACCGTGCTCGACGTGAAGATCATGGACTACCCGACTCACGCCGCCTCCCTGCCGGTGTGCATGATCCCGAACTGCGCCGCCACCCGTCACGCGCACTTCGTGCTCGACGGTACAGGTCCAGCCTCGCTGGAAGCGCCACCGCTGGACGCCTACCCGGAAATCGTCTGGGAAGCCGGCCCGTCGGCTCGCCGCGTCAACCTCGACACCCTGACCCCGGAAGACGTGCAGAGCTGGAAGCCGGGCGAAACCGTCCTGCTCAACGGCAAAATGCTCACCGGTCGCGACGCTGCGCACAAACGCATGGTCGAGATGCTGAACAAGGGTGAAACCCTGCCGGTAGACCTCAAAGGTCGCTTCATCTACTACGTTGGCCCGGTTGACCCGGTCGGTGACGAAGTGGTTGGTCCGGCTGGCCCGACCACCGCAACGCGGATGGACAAGTTCACCCGGCAGATCCTCGAGCAAACCGGCCTGTTGGGCATGATCGGCAAGTCCGAGCGCGGCCCGACCGCGATCGACGCGATCAAGGACAACAAGGCCGTGTACCTGATGGCCGTCGGTGGCGCCGCGTACCTGGTGGCTCAGGCCATCAAGAAGTCCAAGGTGCTGGCATTCGCCGAGCTCGGCATGGAAGCGATCTACGAGTTCGAGGTCAAGGACATGCCGGTCACCGTTGCGGTGGACAGCAAAGGTGAATCGGTGCACATCACCGGTCCTGCGATCTGGCAACAGAAGATCAGCGAAAGCCTGGCGGTCGAAGTGCAGTAAGCGCTTCGCCCTATGAAAACGGCCGGCTCATCCCCAGGGATGACCGGCCGTTTTTGCATGTGCAAACCCAATGCGATAAAAAACCTGCCAAAGCATACAAAATGTTCTTGCGCACCTGTCAGATCTGACAGGTTAATTCCAATGCCATTCTTGATAGCGTCAATCCATTCACGCCAACCCCGTGCGCAATGGATTCGAGCATGCCTGACCGACAAGAACTGAGCATCACCACACCTGCCATCGCCAAAAGCGCATCGCTCGCCACCATCGGTAAAAGCTGGGGCGCCGTGGGGCCGACTGGTGCGGCATCGTTCGAGCTGCCGATCCCGACCTCCCCCGGCCGGGGCTGGGATCCACAGTTTCGCTGAGCTACAACAGTCAGAGCGGCAACGGTCCGTTCGGTCTGTCCTGGCACTTGGGCGGCGTGGGTCAGATCAGCCGCCGAACCCATAAAGGTGTGCCGCGTTACACCGATCACGACGAGATCATCGGCGTCGATGGGGAAGTATGGATGCCAGAGCTGGACGAGGATGGCGAGCTCAAATTCCGTGAAGAAAGCACCTACAACGGCGTCGACATCGGCCCGCACAGGGTGGTGCGCTACTGGCCTCGAGTCGAAAGCGATTTTGCCTTGCGCGAGCGCTGGCAGCGCCAGACCCGAGAAGCAGATCCACCGGTATTCTGGTTGATACACGGCGCCGACGGCTCGCTACACCTTTACGGCAAGACCGAAGCCACACGGCTCGCCGATCCTGAGGCCCCAGGGCGAATCGCCAGCTGGTTGCTGTGCGAAAGCATGAACGCCCGTGGCGAACACATCTGTTTTGAATACAAGGCCGATGATCAGGATCCCGACCCGGTGCATGACTACCGTGCCCAGCGCTATCTGCGCCGTGTGTGCTACGGCAACTTCACCGCCAGCAGCCATCTGTACAGCTGGACGATCGACAATCCCGCCGAACTCGACTGGCACTTTCAGTTGCTGTTCGATTACGGCGAGCGCAGCACCGCGCTGGCCGATGTACCGGACTACGATGGCGCAACGGTGCAACCCTGGCTCACGCGCCAGGACCCGTTTTCGACCTACGGCCGAGGCTTTGAACTGGCGACCCGCCGGCTGTGCCGGCAAGTCCTGATGTTTCATCGTTTCAGCGCTGACCCGGCGATCAGGCCAGCGCTGGTGCGTCGCCTGTTGCTGGAATATTCGACGCCTTCCAGCGACTGGTCTTTCAGCCAGATCAGCGCCGCCCACTATCAGTCTTATGATGCCAGCGGCGGCGTCGAGAACAGCCCGCCCGTGGAGTTCGAATATTCAACGTTCGACATCAATCGCACCCCCACACGCCTGCTCGAAACCGATAACCAACCCGGTGTGGAAGACGGCGGTTTCTACCAGTGCGTTGACCTTTATGGCGAAGGCGTGCCGGGTTTTCTGTGTCGCTATGATCAGTGCTGGTATTACCGTGAGCCACTGCGCCAAACCTCAGGCACCGATGAAATCGGCTACGGGCCATGGCAGGCGCTGGACAACATTCCGTTGGGCGATCGCAAGCGCCCGGTGCAACAACTGCTGACGGACCTGACCGGCGATGGCCGCCTCGACTGGATCAGCGCGCAACCGGGTATCAGTGCGTTTCGCGCACTCAATGCACAGCGTGAATTCGCCGACTTCGTCCCGTTCAATGCATTTCCACTGGAGTTTTTCCACACGCTGTCGCAACTCGGTGACCTGAGCGGCGACGGGCTCAGTTCACTGGGGTTGATCGGGCCGAACTCGGTGCGCCTCTATGCCAACCGACGTGAGGAAGGCTTCGCTCCCGGCGAAGAAGTGCTGCATGTGCCCGTCGATGACCACCTGCCGTTGTTCAGCAACTCGCCCACTGAACTGGTGCTGCTGGGCAACCTGCTCGGCAGCGACATGCCTGAGCTGTGCCGTATCCGTCATGACGAAATCAAATGCTGGCCGAACCTGGGGCACGGCAGGTTTGGCGAAGGCCGGGTGATCAGCGCCCTGCCCTTTGAGTACGAAACGTTCGATGCATCGCGGGTACGCATCGCCGACCTCGATGGCAGCGGCGCCCCTGCGCTGATTTATCTGCAATCGCAGGGGTTCGAGATCTACCGCAACCGTGGCGGGAACGGGCTGGAACAAACGCCGATCAGCGTGCCATGGCCTGAAGGCGTGCGCTACGACCGTTCAAACCAGGTCAGTTTCGCCGACCTGCAAGGGCTTGGCTGCGCAAGCCTGATCCTGACGGTGCCACACATTACGCCGCAGCACTGGCGCTACGATTTCGTCGCCGCCAAACCCTATCTGCTGACCGCGAGCAACAACAACATGGGGTGTAGCGCCAGCGTGGTTTATCGCAGCTCGGCGCAAGAGTGGCTGGATGAGAAACAACGCACACTGGCACTCAAACAACTGCCGATCTGTCATTTGCCGTTTACCGTGGCCGTGGTCAAACAGCAACGGCAACTGGATGAAATCACCGGCAATTGCCTGACCCAGACCTTCCTTTATCGCGAGGGCATCTACGATGCCAGAGAGCGTGAGTTCCGCGGGTTCGGCCAGTTGCAACAGACCGACAGCGAACGTGCCGGCGCCGATGACGAGAGCGGTTTTACCGCGCCGGTACGGGTCTGTACCTGGTTTCACACCGGACAATCCATGGATCGTTCGCGTGCGCCCTATTTCAATGGCGATCACCAGGCATGGCCGCTGGGCAACACCCTGTTCAGCCGCTATCACGTCACCGACGAATGCGATGAAACCATCACGCCGCATGATGCCGACACCGAGTACGAAATCGCTCGGGCACTGGTGGGGTCGGTCATCCGCAGCGAAACCTACGCCGAGGACAGCTTCGACGCCCCGGGCATTGCCAGCCCTTATGCGGTGCAGGAGAACCGCTACCTGGTGCGCGAAGTCCGGGCCCGAGGCCAATACGCCTCAGCGGTAATGCTGCCGCTGGTGCTGGAAAGCATCAGCTACCAGTACGACACATTCATCGACGATCCGCTGTGCCGCCACGACCTCAATCTGCGCTGGGACGCCCACGGTTTGTCCACCCATGCACTGACCGTCAACTACGCGCGGCGCCTGACCGAATCAGACACACCGCCGTTCACCGATGTGGATGAGCAACAGTGGTGGCGCGATGCACACGATGCAGCGCAGCAATCCTTCTATCTGAGCGAAACACGCTCGACGTTCATTGACCTGACTGACCAGCCGCAGCAGTGGCGGCTCGGTTTGCCGTGGCAACAGCGCAGCAATGCACTGGTGTTGCCTAAAGGCTCGCTACCGCAAGGTTTGACAGCGCAACAGGTCAGTTATGAGGACATGATCGCGCATCAGGATTCGGCCTACTGGGATGAACAGCGGGTACTGACAACGCAGTCAGTGCAACGTTACGTGAAGCCCGATGGGACGCTGCTCGATGACGGGCAGGCCGATTTTGTCGCACTTGCCGGGCCACTGGAGCTGGCGCAGTTGGACAAGACCGCGCTGGAGGCTTATGACGTTTTACCGCCGCCCTTCGATATTCGCGACGAACTGAAGAGAATCGGTTACACCGCGATGCCGCTGTTGTTTGAGATCGAGCCGCCCATCGATGCCGAACAAGACCTCTGGTCGGCGCACTTCGGCTATGCCACTTATGCCGACCTCAGCGGTTTCTACAAAGTGCGCAGCTACCGCGAAACGCTCAGCCATGGCGCGACCCAAGCCGAATACGACGACTACAACCTGGCGATCATCCGCGTTGAACTGCCGGATCACTGCACCACGCACATCGAGTACGACTACCACGCCCTGCTGCCGCAGCGCATCGTCGACGCCAATGAAAATATTGAAGAAGTGATTTACGAGCCTTCCGGACAGCCGCTGGCCAGCAGTTTTCACGGTACCGAGCGCGGCGTCGCCGCAGGTTTCAAGTCCCTGAGCGAATTTATCCGGCCAGAAGATCATCGCCCGGACCCGGCCATTGAAGCCCCCGAAGACGCGGTGCAAAAAGCCGCGAGCACGCTGCGCAAGGACTTGTTCAGCTGGATGGGCCAAGTACCGGCGGACGCAGTTACACTCCCTGAATGGGTCGCCCGGGGATACGTGCTGCCCAGCGGGCATATTCGTGCCAGTGCTCGCCGGCAACTGGCGCAGCGTACGGTGCTGACCGCTGCGGAACAGGCGTTGCGCGAAGTCATCGCCAGTGCTCACCGCGAACCGGTGCACAGCGTGATGCTCAGCGCCGATCGCTACCCTGACGACGAAATCCCGGCACAGATCCAGATCATCAAAGCCTGCGTCGACGGCTTCGGCCGTGCCCTGCAAACCCAGCAACGGGTCGATCCGGGCAAGGCGTATGCGGTCGACGCCGACGGCGCGCTGATCGTCGAGGATGGCCAGTTCGTGGAAGTCGACGCCGACCCGCGCTGGCGTATCAGCGAGCGTGTCGAATACAACAACAAGGGCTTGCTGGTGCGTCAGTTCCGGCCGTTTTTCGCCGACACCCATGGCTACGTCAATGACCAGTCACTGCGAGAGCTCGGCTATTTCGATCAACTGTTCTATGACCCGTTGGGCCGGTCCATCAAGCTGATCAATGCGCGTGGCGACTTTTCCCGCGAAACCTACCACCCCTGGTACCGCGCCAGCGAAGACTTCAACGACACCGCCGAGCCGTCACCGCCCGCCAGGTCGCCACGCTCATGACTGCCAATGTGCATCGACGCACGCCGGCGCTGGCCGTGAACGATGCTCGCGGCCTGCCGGTGCGACAGGTGGCCTACCTGCGCACGGTGGCGGATGACACGCCCGCAGCCTTGGCCAGCCGCCAGCATCACGACCCCGCAGGACGGCTGATCGAGCAATGGGATCCGCGCCTTTCAGTGCCCTGTCGGGTTTCGGTTCCCGGCCTCGACGGCTCAGCGCTCAAGTCCGACAGCGTCGACGCTGGCTGGCGCCTTCACCTGCCCGGTCTGGCCGGCGAGCCGTTGCAACGCTGGGACGAGCGCGGTACGCGTTGGCGCACGACCTTCGATGAGCAACTACGGGTGATCGCACTCAGCGAAAACGACGAGGCTGATGTCGATGTGTTTACCTACGCCGATGCCAGCGCCGATGCTGCTCACAACCTGCGCGGCCAGCTGCTGACACACAAAGATCGCTCGGGCACGCTAAGCACGGACAGCTTCGCCCTCACCCGCCAGGCGCTGACGCAGACCCGGACCTTCGAGGATGGCGAAGCCTTCACCAGTCAATGGCGGTTCAGCCCGCTCGGTGCGCTACTGGAGCAGACCGATGCCGGCGGCCATCGGCAACGCTCAAGCTACGGCCTGGCCGGACAGCTCAAACAAGTGCATCTGCGTGTCAGCGGCAAGACTGACTGGCAGCCGGTGTTGCTGGATATGCAGTACAACGCTGCCACGCAGATCATCGAGCAACTGGCCGGCAACCGGGTGCGCAGCCGCTGGACCTACGCCTTGGCGGACGGGCGTCTGCACACTCAGTCGAGCCGCAAGGAGGCCGGCGAGGTTCTACAGGACTTCGAATACTTTCACGACCGGGTCGGCAATATCAGCCGCATCGAAGATCACGCGTTCCAGCCCGTTTACTTCGCCAACCAGCTCGTCGATGGCCACCGTGATTTCAGCTACGACTCGCTCTATCGGTTGACTCGCGCCACGGGGTACGACGACGCCCCGCCCTCAGACATTCCCGGTCTGCCACAGCCGGGCGATCCGAACAATCGCCTCAACTACACCCAGACGTACCAGTATGACTGCGGCGGCAACCTCATCGAACTGCGCCATGCGCGGGCCACGAATGCCTACACCCGGACGGTGCGCATCGACCCGCAGAGCAATCGCGGGGTGCGCTGGAAACCGGGCGATCCGGAGCCGGTGTTCGATAAGCTGTTCGACGGCCATGGCAATCAACAAGCCGTGCAGCCCGGCCAGAACCTGCAATGGAATGTTCGCGACGAACTGCAACAGGTGATCCTGATCCCTCGCGAAAACCAGCGCAGTGACGCTGAGCACTACACCTACAGTCAGGGCGCGCGGGTGCTCAAATACCACGAGACTTTCACCGCAACCGCCGAACACTTTCAGCAGGTGCGCTACCTGCCAGGGCTGGAAATCCGCACCAGAGACAACGGTGAAGAGCTGCACGTCATCAGCCTCGTTCACGCGCGCTGCCTGCACTGGGCGCAGAAAAAACCCAAAGACGCCGATGCCGACCAACTGCGTTACAGCCTCGACGATCACCTCGGTTCCTGTGTCATGGAACTCGATCAACAGGCCGGGCTGATCAACCACGAGGGCTATTACCCTTTTGGCGAAACGGCGTGGATGGTCGGCGAGCATGAGGTCGAGGTGAGCTACAAATTCATCCGTTATTCCGGCAAAGAAATGGATGTCAGCGGTTTGTACTACTACGGCGCGCGCTATTACGCGCCGTGGTTGCAGCGCTGGGTCAGTGCGGACACAGAGCAGGCAGATGGCCCGAATCTTTATGCGTTTGTGGGCAATAACCCGATGCGCTATATCGATCCTGACGGCAACGCGCGTGCGGAAACCCTGATTATGGTGACGTCGGAATTTATTTCAGTCATCAATGCTTATTCCACACAGGTAGTGGACCAGCTGCATAACATCCTCCATCCGCTTGGCCTCAACAGAACCATGGTACTGAGCCTGGTCGTCGAAACTGGGTATTGGTATACAGCCACCACAAAGGGTGGAAGTCTCGGCAGCGGATTTGTCGACGGCATTATTCCGCCTCCGACTGAAGTCGCCGCCTATCCGACGGTCGGGGGAGTTTCCGGCGGCAATGCCGCCGGCGATCTCGCAGCGAAAATGCTCGATCCGGTGACGGAAAGTGTCGGGATCAATTTAGGTCCACTGATTCCGCAGACCTCGCAAATGTCTGTCAGCGCCATTGACAAAAGTTTGGGCATTGACCGCCCTGTCAAAGAGATCGAATCGTGGAAAGACATAAAGAGCGAATTGATAAACCCGGCGCTCAACGCCGTACTCAACCCTGAGTTCCTCATCGGCAGGGTGCTTGGCGCAGCGATATCGATCGTCCCGCACTTTCTGAGTCTGTTTAAAAAAGCGCAGGATGCCGAGGAAATCAAAAACCGGCTTGACCCAGCGAAAATCGAAAAAATCGAGAACATGCTTAATGAATGGAAAACCGCAGTAGAGCAACGCGCAGGCTGGGCAGAGAGCGCATTTGACGTGCTGGGCACTGACGTCATTTTGCCCGCCGAGATGCTGCCCAACGTGACTCATATGACCTCCGGGCAACGGTTGGCGCCGATCACTCGCGCGGGCATGCGCCAACAAACCAATGCCGCCTTGCGCCACATTTCACGCGCCCAGGCGATGGTCGGCTGGTACAAGGAAATGGGCACCACGGACAATCAGTTTTTGCTGAAGCAGGCGCGAGCCAACAAGAAAAAGGCGGCCTGATATGGCACTGTCCGAGCTTGCGAGGATGACCCCTTCAGTGCATTGGCATACGCCGACGCTGCGCGCCCATGACCCCAGAACGCTACCGGTCAGCGACGTCGCGTACTTGCGCAATGCGGCCGGTGATGACACTGAGCGCCAGACCACTCGCCGCCAGCACGACACTGCCGGGCGCCTGGTAAAACAGTGGGATCCGCGCTTGCCTGTGCCGTGCCTGACCACGGTTTACCGCCTCGACGGCGAGGCGCTGAAAACAGACAGCGTCGACGCCGGCTGGCGCCTGACCTTGCCGGGGCTTGCCGCCGAACCACTGCAGCGCTGGAGCGAACGCGGCGACCATTGGCGCACGACATTCGATGAACAACTGCGGGTGCTGGCGCTCGCCGAAAACGACCAGCCCGATGTCGATGTATTCATCTATGCCGACGCTACGGCTGACGCCGGACACAACCTGCGCGGCCAGTTACACACACTGAAGGATCGCTCGGGCACGCTGCACACAGGCAGCTTTGCCCTCAGCGGCCAGCCTCTGCAAGAGCGCCGTACCTTTCACGATGACCAGGCATTCACCCATGACCGGGTGCTCAGCCCGCTCGGCACGTTACTCGAACAGACCGACGCCGGCGGTCATCGGCAACGTTCCCGCTACGGCGTGGCCGGACAACTCAAACAGGTCCAGCTGCAACTGAAAAATCAAACCACATGGCTACCGGTACTGCTCGCTGCGCAATACAACGCGGCCGCACAGATCGTTGAGCAACGGGCCGGCAACGATGTCATCAGCCAGTGGATCTATGACCCTGCCGATGGCCGTCTGCGAAGACAATCGG
>NZ_QAIU01000502.1:0-4875 GCF_003061205.1 Pseudomonas sp. HMWF006 | reverse complement strand
TCTCCAGCCTGACGGTGCTGGGCATTACTCAGCGTACAGCCTATGCCGCAGCGAAAGCAGCGCTGGTCAGCTTTACCCGTTCGTGGGCGCTGGAACTGGCGCAGACCGGCATCACCGTGAACGCCGTCGCGCCCGGACCGACCGAGACCGAGCTGTTCCGCGCCAACAATCCGCCCGGCAGCGAAGGCGAAGCGCGCTATCTGGCCGGGGTGCCGATGGGCCGCCTGGGGCAGCCGGAGGAGATCGCCGCGGCGATCGCGTTTCTGTTGTCCGAGCAAAGCGGGTTCATCACCGGGCAGACATTGTTTGTCGATGGCGGCGCCTCTGTGGGCAAAGCCGCGTTCTGAGCAACACCTTATTGCCCGGTGGGGTTACGACAATTTTCAGACTTGCACAGGAATACCGATGGACCGTCTCGCCGCCATGGAAACCTTCGTCTACGTCGTTGAAACCGGCTCGTTTTCCGCCGCTGCCCGGCGCTTGAATATCGGCCAGCCGGCTGTGTCGAAGACCATCGCTCTGCTGGAAAAGCGCCTGGCCGTCAGCCTGTTGCTGCGCTCGACCCGCGGCCTGACCCCGACCGAAGCCGGGCTGGCCTATTTCGAGCGGGCCAAACGTGCCATCGACGAAGCCGACGAGGCCGACAACGCCGCCCGTGGCAGTGCAGGCGGTTTGAGCGGCAACTTGCGCATCAGCGCGGCGGTGACCTTCGGCCGTCTGCACATCGTTCCGCACCTGGGGGCGTTTCTCGATCAGCACCCGCAACTGAACATCGACCTGATGCTCGACGATCGCAACATCAACCTCGTCGAGGAAGGCATCGACGTCGCCCTGCGCATGGGCGCATTGACCGATTCGGGCCTGACCGCGCGCAAGATCGCCGATTGCCGCCGCGTGGTGCTCGGCACCCCGGCGTACTTCGCCAGACACGGCGAACCGAACTGCCCTGCCGATTTGAGTAAACACCAGGCCGTCGTCTACAACCTCGGCGGCGGCAACACCTGGCAGTTCGCCAAAGGCGCGGAACGACAATCGGTCATTATCAGTGGTCGCCTGCGCGTCAGCGCGGCCGAGGGCGTGCGCGAAGCCGTGCTGGCCGATCAGGGCCTGACACTCGCCTCCGAATGGATGTTCGCCCCGGAACTGGCCAGCGGCGCGGTGAAGACCGTCATGTCCGACTGGACCCTGCCCGACATGGATTTATGGGCGGTGTTTGCGACGGGAAGGATGGCGAGCGCCAAGGCGCGGGCGTTTGTCGAGTATGTGCAAGGGTTGCTGGCTAGCGAACATTAGCGCCCAGCGTTTCGTTTATTGCGATTTTCGTTTATTCGAATAAGGTCCCGACATCCCTCCTTTGCGAATGCCGGAACACCCCGTGTCGATCATCACCCATCCGCGGATTCGGCTACGGCCAGCGCTGCCGCTGAACAGCAACGACCACACTTGAAACTTCCAGCGCTGGATGTCGAACCTTTTCTCAATCTGCTGCAGCGCCAAGGCCTGATTCAATGGTGCAGGCATTGCGCAAGTTCGGCGCAATGCTCTGAAGACGCGCCCCCGAAACGCGGACAAAAAAAAACGGCGATCCAAAGATCGCCGTTTTTTCATTACTGCCCGAACTGTTTGCCCAATCCCGGCGGCACGCCGTGGATGTTGGTGTCTTCCCACGGACCGTTGGGGCTGATCGAGCGGCTCCAGCCGTTGTTCCAGCGGTAGTAGGTGCGCTGGCGGTAGAAAGTGTTGGGCTGGTCGTCGAGGACATAGACGCCGAGCTTCTGGTCCCAGTGGCTATTGCCACCCGGTGGCGGGGCGAAGCTGGCCGAGGTGCGTGGCACCGGTTTGGACGGTTTGGCCGGGATGCTTTTGCCAGGGGTTGGCGAGGTGGACGGGGTCGGGCTCGGCTGGGACGGCGGAATCGGCGGCAGATTGGTGGTCGGTTCCGGTCGTTGCACCGCACATGCACTCAAGCCCAGGGCCAGTGTGAGGACTGTGATTCGGGCGATGGTGTGCATGGCGGTGCTTTCCTGTTGTGTCCGGCTATTTGTCCGGGCTGTCGATGATCAGTTTTTGTAGCGCGGTGGTGCTGCTGGCCAGAGGCCCGCTGCGACCGACCCACTCACCAGCCGTTGGCTGGCCGGCGCGGGAGATGCGCGCAACCAGTTGGACTTCAGGGAAGTTCGACAGTTTCAACTGCGGCATCATCGCGTCGGCATCGCCCAGTTCGACAGTCACCGGTAGATCCGCCACGGTCAGGCGTTTGGCCGCCAGCGGTGCCGGCGGGCCGGAGGTGGCGCGGGCAAAGATGAACACGCTGTCGCCCGGCTGCACTTTGCTTCTGAGTTCGCTGGAAAGATCGACGCTGACTTTCAACAGTGCGGCTTTCGCGGCTATCGGTGCCTGAGCGACTTTGCCGCCGCTGGCTTCCAGACGCTCGGCGGCACGTTTGATCCCGCCTTGCAGCGCGGCGCGGGAGTTGTCGTCCGGCGGCAGTTGCGCCAGCAGACGATTCCAGTAGTCGATCGCCTCCTGATAACGCTCGCCCTCGAACGCGGCAATACCGAGCAGGCCAAGGCTGGTGACCTCTTTCGGATCGGCCTTCAGTGCTTCGTCCGTCAGCGCCTGGATCTTCGCCGACCACTTTTTGCCGTCGGCGAAATATTGCGCCTGGGCCCACTGGCCGAGCAGTTCCGGCTGACGCCCGGCGAGGTTGGCGGCGCGCTCGAACATCTTCGCCGCGTCCGCCGGACGCTCCTGAGCCATGTAGGTACGACCGAGGAAATACAGGCCCTCGGCAGAATCCGGTTGCGCCGCGACCGCACGCTCCAGACGCTGGGTCATTTCTTCCATCGACTGCGGCGCCTGGGCGAACTCGCGGGTCAGTTCGACCTTGTCGGCAGCACCAAAATGCAGGTACAGACCCAGGCCCAGTACCGGCACCAGGACGGCGGCCAGCAGCGGCAACGGTTTGCCCAGTTTCGACACACGTGGCGCGGCAACGCCTTCGGTATCGGCGAGCAGTTCACGGGCAGCCTCGGCGCGCCCGCTGTCCATTTGCCCGGCATCGAGTACGCCTTCGGCCTGCTGCGATTGCAACTCGGCCACGCGCTCCTGATACAACGCGACGTTCAGGGCAGTGCGATCCTCTTCACGCTGGGCGCGACGCTCACGCAGAACCGGGATCAACAGAAAACTCAGGGCGACCAGAAGCAACAGCCCTGCGGCAAGCCAGAAATCAATCATTCTTGGTTTTTATCCAACAGTTGGTCGAGACGCTGACGCTCTTCGGTGGACAGCGATGTCGGGGTCTCGGCGCGCTGGCCGCGACGACGGCGGACAATCACCGCGATCACCACGAAACCGCCAAGCAGCAGCCCGGCCGGGCCGAACCACAGCAATGCGGTCTTGGCGTTGAGTGCCGGTTTGTAACGGACGAAATCACCGTAGCGGTCAACCATGAAGTCGATGATCTGCTGGTTGTCCTTGCCCTCGCCGAGCATGCGGAAAATCTCTTTGCGCAGGTCGGCGGCAATCGGTGCGTTGGAGTCGGCAATGTCCTGGTTCTGGCACTTGGGGCAGCGCAGCTCCTTGGTCAACTCACGGAAACGCTCGCGATCACCTTCCTTGGCGAACTCATACGTGTCGATCGCGGCGTGAGCCATGCCGGCCAGACTCAGGCCCAGTACCACGGCGGCTAAAAAGCGCTTCATGGCTTGGCCTCATCGACCAGCGCCTGATACCTGGCGGCGAGTTTTTCGCGCCAGACCTGCTCGTCGATCACGCCGACGTACTTGTCGCGGATGATGCCCTTGGCGTCGATGAAGAAGGTTTCCGGGGCGCCGTAGACGCCGAGGTTCAGACCCAGCGAGCCTTCGTCGTCACGGATGTCCAGCACGTACGGGTTGTGGAATTCGGCCAGCCACTTCAAGGCATCGGCGTTGGTGTCCTTGTAGTTGATGCCGTAGATCACCACGCCGCGCTCGGCGAGTTTATTCAACACCGGGTGCTCGACCCGGCAGGAAATGCACCAGGTGCCCCAGACGTTGACCAGGGCAGGTTTGCCAAGAATGTCAGCCTTGGTCAGCGTCTTGTCGCCCTGCACGTTCGGCAGGCTGAATTCCGGGAATGGCTTGTTGATCATCGCCGACGGCAACTCCGCCGGATCGAGGTACAGACCGCGATACAGAAACACCGCCACCAGCAGGAAAATCGCCAGTGGCACCAGCATCAACCAACGTCTCATGCAGCCGCTCCCGTCATGCCCAGTGCTTCACGCACCTTGGCTTTCACCTTGACCCGATAACGCCGATCCAGCGCCGCCAGCAATCCGCCCAGACCGGTGAGCAGGCCACCGAACCAGATCCAGCGCACGAACGGTTTGACGTGAACCCGCACCGCCCACGCGCCGTTTTCCAGCGGTTCGCCGAGTGCGACGTAGAGATCGCGTGTGAAACCGGCGTCGATCCCGGCCTCGGTCATCATCGAGCTCTGCACCGTGTACAGGCGTTTTTCCGGGTGCAGCACGCTGACTTCCTTACCGTCGCGGATGACCCGGATGGTGCCTCTGTCGGAGGTGAAGTTCGGCCCTTCGAAGTGTTTGGCGCCTTCGAAGATGAAGTGATAACCGGCCAGGTCCATCGACTCGCCCGGCGCCAGACGCAGGTCGCGTTCAGCACTGTTCTGGCTCGACAACACCACACCGAGGGCGCATACGGCGATGCCGAGGTGAGCGATCTGCATGCCCCAGTAGCTGCGGGTCAGGGCTGGCAGGCCTTTGATCAGGCCTTTATGGCGGGTCTTGTCGAAGATGTCGCGCACGCCGGCCAGCAGCACCCACGCGGCGAGCAGGAAGGTCGCGATCACCGCCCAGTTGAAATC
>NZ_QAIU01000501.1:0-2085 GCF_003061205.1 Pseudomonas sp. HMWF006 | reverse complement strand
CCGCCGGGGTCAAGGTCAGTCACTACCCGTATGTGGGCAGCGACAACCGCCTCGACGTCGACGCCATGCTCGCCGTGCTCAACGAAGTACCGAAAGGCGATGTGGTGCTGCTGCATGCGTGCTGCCACAACCCGACCGGTTTCGACCTGAGCCATGACGACTGGCAACGCGTGCTCGACGTGGTGCGCAGCCGCAATCTGCTGCCGCTGATCGACTTCGCCTATCAGGGCTTTGGCGACGGGCTGGAACAGGATGCGTGGTCGACCCGACTGTTCGCCGCCGAAGTACCCGAGCTGCTGATCACCAGTTCATGCTCGAAGAACTTCGGCCTGTACCGCGACCGCACCGGTGCACTGATCGTCTGCGCGAAAACCGCCGACAAGCTCATCGACATCCGCAGCCAGTTGGCCAACATCGCCCGCAACCTGTGGTCGACGCCACCGGATCACGGCGCGGCGGTGGTCGCGACCATCCTCGCCGACCCGGAGCTGAAAGCGCGCTGGGCCGACGAAGTGGAAGCCATGCGTTTGCGCATCGCCCAGTTGCGCAGCGGTCTGGTCGAAGCGCTGGAGCCACACGGCTTGCGTGAGCGCTTTGCGCACATTGGCGTGCAGCGCGGGATGTTTTCCTACACCGGCCTGTCGCCGGAGCAAGTGAAACAATTGCGTGAGCAGCACAGCGTGTACATGGTCAGCTCGGGCCGGGCCAACGTCGCCGGCATCGACGCTACGCGTCTCGCCTTGCTGGCCGACGCCATCGCCAACGTCTGCAAGTAATACCGCAACCCCCTGTAGGAGTGAGCCTGCTCGCGATGGCGGTGTATCAGTCAACTTAAATGCTGGCTGACACACCGCCATCGCGAGCAGGCTCACTCCTACCGTTGTTTTTGCGGTGACCTTTTGCTTTTGCCCTCCCCCTGCGGCCATCTGTCGCATTAATTTGAATTAAAAGTCTGATTGTCATTTTTCCTGCTGTATCCTGCGCAGGCTTTCAAGAAGCGCGGATCTACCAGATCTATCAACAGACTTAGCGAGGAGCGCAACCATGCACGAGATTCCTAATCTCCCCTTCCCAAGCCTGCACGTACCTGAGCAGACGACCACGCAGCAAGCCGGAGCCCAACAGCCCGAGCCGAAAGAAGCCGTTGAAAGCCGCCCGGCCGACAACGACGAGTAAAACCCGCCGTACAGACCGTGTGGAAAGCGCTAACATGCGCTTTCCACACTGCCTGAATCCGAGCCCGCCATGACCGACGAATTCTCCGAAAGCCAAGCCGCCGTCCTGATCGGCGCGACCGAGAAAATGATCGAGATCTGGAACCGCCTCTCCCCGGAAAAACGCGCCGCCCTGCTCGCCCGTTTCGGCAGCGAAGAAAATGCCCTCGCCGCCCTGGTCACCACGCAACTGGTCGCCCCGGCCAAGTCCTGATGCCAGCACCCTGCAAATAGTTTTACTGTTGCCCACCTCAGCGTCGTCCGCGCCGCTATCATAAGCAGCCTATCTAATCCTGCTTTGCCGTGGATCGTTTCCCATGTCGTCCTCTATGCCACAACCCCAGCGCCCCCTGGCGGTCACGCTGCAAGTCGTTTCCATCGTCCTCTTCACCTTTATCGGCTACCTGAACATCGGTATTCCGCTCGCAGTGCTGCCGGGCTATGTCCACAGCGATTTGGGCTTTGGCGCGGTGGTCGCCGGCCTGGTGATCAGCGTGCAATACCTGGCCACCCTGCTCAGCCGCCCGTACGCCGGCAAGATCATCGACAACCAGGGCAGCAAACGTGCGGTGATGATCGGGCTGGCCGGTTGTGGCTTGAGCGGTGTGTTCATGCTGATTTCGGCCTGGACCCCGAATCTGCCCATGCTCAGCCTGATCAGCCTGTTGATCGGCCGCCTGGTGCTGGGCAGCGCGGAAAGCCTGGTCGGTTCCGGTTCGATTGGCTGGGGCATCGGCCGGGTCGGCGCGGCGAACACTGCCAAAGTGATCTCGTGGAACGGCATCGCCAGTTACGGCGCACTGGCGGTCGGCGCGCCGTTCGGGGTGTGGCTGGTCGGCCAGTTGGGGCTGTGGAGCATGGGCGTCAGCAT
>NZ_QAIU01000500.1:17017-33980 GCF_003061205.1 Pseudomonas sp. HMWF006 | reverse complement strand
CACCAGCACCATCAGCCATGCCGCACTGCCCGGCAGCACCGCCAGCAGAAACAGCGCCACCGCGAGGATGATGAACGAATTGATCAGGAAGCCGCGCCGGCTGAATTTGATCGTGCACCAGATGCCGATCAGCGCGCCGAGGATCAGCAGCATGTTCAACATCAGCTCAGTACCGAAGCCTTCGGCCAGGCCCATCTTCTGCAGGATCGACGGCAGAAACGTGTAGATCGCGAAGTACGGCATCACGATGCAGACGAAGAACAGGCAGTTGAACGCCGTGCGTTTGCGGTACTCACGGCTGAACAGCACCGCGTAGCCGGAACGGGTTTGCGTGGTGCGCGTTTCGTCCAGTTCGACATTCTCGCCCAGATGCTTTTTGACAATCGCCCGCGCCTCGGCAATGCGCCCCTGATTGACCAGCCAGCGCGGCGATTCCGGCGTGCCGATGCGCGCAATCAGAATCAGTGCCGCCGGGATCGCTGACGACGCGAGCATCCAGCGCCAGGCGTCATCGCCAAGGCTGAGCATCGCCGTGCCAACGAACGTGGCGGCGACATAACCGAAGGTCCAGATCACGCTGAACGAGCCAAGCAACACACCGCGATGTTTCTTCGGCGAGAACTCGGCGAGCATGGCGTGGCCGACGCTGAAATCACCGCCCAGACCAATGCCGATCAACACCCGACAAAGGAACAGACTCATGGCGGATTCGACGTAGAACTGCATCACCGAAGCGATGGTAATGAGCACGAAGCTGACGAGAAAAATCTTCTGCCGGCCGACCTTGTCCGAAATCCAGCCGAAAAACAGACTGCCGAGAAACAGCCCGATCAACGCCGACGCGCCGATCAGGCCCTGCCAGAACGCATCCAGCTGCATCTGCGGGCTGAGCAAGGTGAACGCGATGCCGATCAGGCCAAGGATGTAGCCGTCGGTGAAGTGCGCGCCGAAGGTCAGCCCGGCGATCTTGATATGAAACCGGCCAATGGGCAGGTCGTCGATTTTTACCGATTGAGCGGACATGTTCGTCTCCAATTGTTGTTATTGACGGAGAAACGGATTGCGCTTGCTTTATCTGTAGGAGTGAGCCAGCTCGCGATGTTGGCGGGTCACTGACCCACCGCTATCGTCGGAACAGGCTCACTCCTACAGAGGTTTTGCGTTGGGTCAGAGGCCACCCATCAACAGGTATTTGATCTCCAGATAGTCATCCAGACCGTACTTCGAACCCTCGCGTCCAAGGCCCGATTCCTTGATGCCGCCGAATGGCGCGACTTCCGTGGAAATGATCCCTTCGTTGATCCCGACCATCCCGGCCTCCAGGCCTTCGGCCATGCGCCAGACCCGGCCGATATCGCGGCTGTAGAAGTACGCCGACAAACCGAAGGGCGTGTCGTTGGCCCGCGCCAGCACCTCGGCCTCATCCTTGAAGCGGAAGCACGCGGCCACCGGGCCGAAGGTTTCGTCCTGGGCGATCAGCATGTCGCCGCTGACCTCAGTGAGGATGGTCGGCTCATAGAAGGTGCCGCCGAGTGCATGACGACGACCGCCGCACAGCAGTGTGGCGCCCTTCTCCAGCGCATCGCTGACATGGCTTTCGACCTTGGCCAGCGCGGCGGTGTTGATCAGCGGGCCTTGCTCGGTTTCACCATCCAGCGCACTGCCGACGCGCATCGCCGCAACCGCTTCGGCAAGATTGCCGGTGAAGGCTTCGTAGACGCTGTCCTGAATGAAGAAGCGATTCACGCACACACAAGTCTGCCCGGTGTTGCGGAATTTCGAGGCCATCGCGCCTTTGACCGCGGCGTCCAGATCGGCATCGTCGAAGACAATGAACGGCGCGTTGCCACCCAGCTCCAGCGAGACTTTTTTCAGGGTGTCGGCAGCCTGACGCATCAGCAGTTTGCCGGTGCGTGTCGAGCCAGTGAACGACAGTTTGCGCACGATGCTCGAGGCTTGCAGCGCACCGCCAATCGCCACCGCATCGCCGGACACGATGTTGAACACGCCCGCTGGAATCCCCGCCTGTTCGGCCAGCACCGCGAGGGCAAACGCCGACAGCGGCGTCTCTTCCGACGGTTTGAGAATCATCGTGCAACCCGCCGCCAAGGCCGGGCCGACCTTGCGGGTGACCATCGCCAGGGGGAAATTCCACGGGGTGATCGCGGCGACCACACCGATGGCTTCCTTGACCACGATGATCCGCGCATCCGCCTTGTGGCTCGGGATTACGTCGCCGTAGGCACGCTTGGCTTCCTCGCCGAACCACTCGAGAAAACTCGCCGCGTAGACCACTTCGCCCATCGCCTCGGCCAGCGGCTTGCCTTGTTCGCGACTGAGCAGCGTGGCCAGGTCCTTCTGGTGGGCGAGCATCAGATCGCTCCAGCGTTTGAGCCGTTGACTGCGTTCCTTGGCAGTAAGTCCGCGCCACATCGGCAATGCACGGTTGGCGGCTTCGATGGCCAGATCGGTCTCCTCGGCGCCAGCTTTCTGCACGTCGGCAATCAGCTCGCCGTTGGCCGGGTTGCGCACCGCATAGGTCTCCCCGCCCTGCCCCCACTGGCCAGCGATAAAGTTGCCGTGACGAATCAACGCGCTCATGCCACCGCCCCCTGCAAAGTGAAACGCTCAAGGCCCGGACGCGCCGTGCGCAGGATGCGTTTACCGGCGGTGTAATCGTTGATCACGTCGCACGGGGTGTAATTGCGCTCCAGTTCGTGCAGCTCATCGGCATCCAGTCTGGTCTCCAGCGCAGCCAAAGCACTGTCGAATTGCGCCGTGGTGTCGGCACCGACCAGCATGCAATCGACCCCCGGATGACTGGCCACCCATGCCTGGGCAATCTGCGCATTCGACACGCCACGGGCGCGTGCCACGCGCTGTACCGAATGGGCGATTTCGAACGAGGCTTCATCGCTGTACATCTGCTGAGTGAAGAAGTCGGTCTGGTTGCGGGTCGATTGCACGTCGCCGGTCAGCAGGCCACGGGCCAACGGGCTGAACACCGAGACACCGATGCCCTGGTCGCGACAGAACGGAATCATCTCGCGCTCTTCTTCGCGGTAGGCGCAGTTCAGCTGCAACTGCATGTTGATCGGCTTGACCCAGCCGTTGCGTTCGCAGGCCATGAGGATCTTCGCCAGTTGCCCGGTGAGCATGGTCGACACGCCGATGTAACGCGCCTTGCCGGAACGCACAATGTCGTTCAGTGCGCCCATGGTCTCTTCGACCGGGGTGTTGACATCGAAGTAATGCAGCATGAACACGTCAACGTAATCCATGTCCAGACGCTTCAGCGAGGCGTCGATGCTGTCCATGATGTGTTTGCGCGAATGGCCGCTGGCGTTGATCCCGCTACGGGTGCCGTAGCCGACCTTGGTGGTGATTACCAGGTCCTCGCGGCGGGCCAGGCGCTTGACGATGCGCCCGACCACTTCTTCGCCGACCCCGGCGGAATAGAAATCTGCCAGGTCGATGAAGTTGACGCCGTTGTCCAGCGCATGGGCAACGATCGGTTCGCTCTGTTTTTCATTGAAGATCCATGGCTTCCAGTCCGGCGTGCCCATGTTCATGGTGCCCAGGCACAGGCGGGAAACTTGCAGGCCGGAGTTGCCCAAACGAATGTATTGCATGGCGCGGACCTCAGGCTTTTGGCGTGTAGAAAGGATTGCTGATGTGGTTGACCACATCGGCCAGTTGCGCGGTTTCCGGCTTGCCGGTCAGGGCGGCGCGAATCGCGGTGCGGCAGGCGTTGTAGTTGTTCAAATAGACCGCATCGAGGTCGTCGCAGGCCGGATTGACCCAGTTGGCGGTAACGATCGCCCACTCGTCTTCGGCTTCCGGCGGCAAGGTGCCGTCGAGCAGCGCTTCAAGCACGGCTTTGGCAATCCCGGCCTGCGACGCGCCCCAGGTGGCGTTGCCGTGCAAGTCGCTGCTGATTGCAGCCTTGTTCACATACAGAGTCATCGGCTTGACCGGGATGTTCGGCTGGGCGATCACCATGAACGGGCAATGGCCCTGGCTCGGCGACGCGAGGCTGTTGGCAAACGCCTGCCCGGCCGGGCCGTTGCGCGGGCCGATCAGGATATTGATGTGCGCGGCGTTCACGCCCGGGCCTTCGAAACCTTCACCGATGTACAGGTCGAGTTCTTTCATCAGTCATTACTCTTTTGCGCTACGAGGGATGGTCGATCGCTCACACGGGCCGAATGGCCGGTGCGCTCAATAACAGGCGTGGGGAGGTGCGGCGGGAGAAAAGGGGCATGGCTGCAAACGCTCTCTGGTTGTTATTGATGAGCTGTGTTTGCGATTTTTTAACACCGGGGCTGGCGGTGCCTGTAACCATTAAAAATCATGGGGCCATGAGTTTTGGTCATAGCCCTGGATGCGCATTCCGACAGGCGAAAAAAAAGCAGAGACCGTTGATAGGGTTTCTGCTTTTTTTGCACCCGAAATGCCCTTAAAGGCAATCGCGCACCGATTTGCGCAACGATCCGGACTTGGCCCACGGCGGCCCCTGATACAACGAAACCCGGCTGCCGTCCTTGTACTTGACGATATCGAGAATCTCGTCGGCCGTGATTACGCTGGGCGCGGTGATGCGATAACCATTGGATATCGAAGTCTGCGCGGTCTTGGCGACATCCTGTTGCCACAACGGTAATACGCACGCGGCATAGTCCTTGGGGGGCTTGGCACTGGTCTTGCTGATATTCGGCTCTCCCGGCACCAGCGATGCCGGCAACGAACAACCCGCCAACATGGCCAACGCCAACCCCCCGATCCATATCCGCATGGTGTATCCCTGTT
Organism: Pseudomonas sp. HMWF006; assembly: GCF_003061205.1. Lineage (NCBI taxonomy): Bacteria > Pseudomonadati > Pseudomonadota > Gammaproteobacteria > Pseudomonadales > Pseudomonadaceae > Pseudomonas > Pseudomonas sp. HMWF006. The sequence goes on along the minus strand of NZ_QAIU01000500.1, from coordinate 29,171 downwards.
CTGAAAAAAGTGAATGTAACGTGTAACCGGGTACACATCCATCGTGGCACTGCGCCCGCGATGGCGTTTGGACAATTTTTTACATCCATCAGTCCAATGGCAGACGGGCCTTGCCCCACAGACAAGAAATGCGACTACTCTGTTTTACCGAGAATGTTCTGGAGGTGATCATGCGGCTCAATGAATACGAACACGAACTTCAGCGCGACCTGCAAAGTGTTGCATCGGATCTGCGCTGGTCGGCAGTTGACCTCAAGCGCATCGCTGAACTGTTGCGCAAATCCGGCAACGAGGCGGACGCGCAAACGGTACTGAGATCCTGCGAGGTCCTGCAAAGCGATGAGGAGCGGTTGCAACTGTATGCCAAGGAAGTGAAGGCCCGCGCCATCAGCCGAACCAAAGTGCACTGACACCGCTCGTCTGCCCCCGCAAACAAAAGCCCCGGCAAACCGGGGCTCTTTCATTACACAGGCTTCAACTGGCCGTGTGACTCTGCACACGCATCGCGCGTTTTTTGTAGCCGGGCAGTGCAGCGGCATACGCCAGCGCTTCCTCTTTGCTGCCAAATGACGCCAGCCGATCGCCTTGCGTGCACACCCGCCACGGACCGTTGTTCACGCTGAGCACGTCGTAACCGTTCATGTGCATCCTGTTCAACATTGGAGTGCTCATGGGGTACCTCCCTTTTCGCTAACAGTGGATCCAGCTTCACCGGCTCACCTTACACCCTGATCCGTACGAGAGGCCGACCGGGCGTCGCGACATTTGCCTGTCAAGGTACAGGCACTTTTCGCGCAGAACGTGTCTCCAACGTCCGACGGAACCTTTAAAACCGGGCCCGGCTCAAATATTGCAGTTTGGTTTCATTTTTATGTCAGCCCCAAAACAGGTAACAGATGAAAGTACGCGCGACCGTCATTTGCGAACAGGACCGCCATGTGCTCCTGGTACGCAAGCCCCGCTTTCGCTGGACATTGCCCGGGGGCAAAGTCGAGCCAGGGGAAACCCGGGCAGAAGCTGCCACGCGCGAATTGCAGGAAGAAACCGGACTGGATGCTGACGACATGTTGTATGTCATGGAACTGCACAGCGGCAGCACCCAGCATCACGTCTACGAAGCGTCAGTGACGAATATCGAACGGTTGCGCCCGCAAAACGAAATCATCGATTGCATCTGGCATCCGCTGGACGCCGTGCAGAACCTCAGCACCAGTGACGCGACGCTGCGCATCGTGCAGGCATTTCAACGGCGTTTATGAAGGTTTAACCGGCGAACGCCCGGCGCCCGGCGCTCATTTCCGTGCGCAACTCGCCGATGAAGTTGGACAGGTCGCGGATCGTCACGAGATGTTCCGGGGACACACCATTGAGTAGCAGTTCGACACGGCCGCTGTCCGGTTCATACACCTTGATCTGCAGCAGGCCCTGCGCAGTGGGCACGCAATCGCACTTCAACGCAGGAAAGCCGGATTCGACAATCCGGCAAATATCGGCGATGGCCAGCATGGGAGGACGCCTCGCAGGCGATGAGTCGGTCGACCCGTTCAGCATAGATGAGCCCCGTGTGTCGCGCCCGATACAAAATGCCAACCGGGTCACATCTTCCAGTCACATCCTCAGTGGGCGTCATGATCCCGGATCCAGCCCCAAATACCCGTCAGTGCGAGCCGGGTTTGGTCGCGCTGCTCGTTTCAATGCGTCAGCGCCTGCTGAAAGGACGTGTCGATGATCCCGGCAGTGGCCAGCGGTGCCGGCAGTGCCTTGACCTTGAACAGAAAGTCCGCGGTGCTTTGCAGATCGGCGGCTGCCTGCTGATCGACCGGACCGACGCTCATGTGCGCCTGACGCAACCAGTGCCGTGAAACCGCCTGATCGAGATTGGCTTTCTTCGCCCACAGATCGGCGTACTCATCGGTGTGGCTGTCGACCCAGGCCCGCGCCTGCTTCAAACGCCCGAGAAAATCGGCGATCGCTTCGCGCTTGCTGTCGATTGAAGGGGCAGACGCGGCGATGGCACTCAAGCCCGGCATCAGGTTTTTCGCGGTCAGAATCGGCCGCGCACCGGAAAATACAATCTGTTGCGAAATGTACGGTTCCCACACCGGGAAGGCGTCGATGCTGCCCTGTGGCAAAGCGGCAGCGGCATCAATGGGCATCAGTTTGACGAAATCGACGTAGTTTTCCGGCAAGCCGCCCTGCTCCAGCGCACGCAGGGTCAATTGCTGGCTCCAGGCACCAGGCCAATAGGCGACCTTCTTGCCTTTCAGATCAGCGATGGTGTGTACCGGTGAATCCTTTGGCACGAGCAGCGCGATGGTGTCGGGGTTCTGCCGCGAAACGCCGATCAGCTTCACCGGCGCCTGTTTCGCGGCCAGGAACAGGAAGCCCGAATCCCCCAAAAACCCGAGATCCAGCGACCCGGTCTGCAAGGCCTCGGCGAGCGGCGCGGCGGCCTGGAAATGTTTCCAGTCAACGCTGTAAGGCGCACCTTTCAACACGCCGGACGCTTCTATCGAGGCGCGGATGTTGTAGTAATTCTGGTCGCCGACATGCAGGACCAGAGGTTCGGCAGCGTAAGACAGTGGTGAGACGAACAGCGCAGCAGTCAGCGCGGTGCGTAGGAAACGGGAAAGCTTCATGACGAGTCCTGCAAAGGGGATTTGCATAGACCATAACGCTCTTAATAAAAGCTTTTGAAATTCGATTAATGCATAAGCTCATCACCGTTGATCTGGACTGTTGGCCGCGCAACAGTGCCGCGCCACACTGTTCTTCAGGCAACACTTCCAACCTTGCAAAGCGCCGAAAAACCCTTGTAATCCGGGCAGTCCGCACACATGGCACAGAGCCTGCAATATTCCATTGATGCAGGAAGCATTCGATAAAAATATCTTTTTGGACATAAGCAACTTGTGCCTTTGCCGGAGCGCTCCCATGAAATCGTTGTTGCCGTTTCCCCGCCTTAAAACGTTGCTCGTCGCCGGCGCCCTGGTTCTGGGCCTGCAACCGCTGGCTCACGCCGAAACCGCGCCGGCGCAAGTCCATCTCGACTACGCCTACTACTCGCCCGTCAGCCTGGTGCTGAAACACTTCGGCTTCCTCGAAAAAGCCCTGCCGGACACCCAAGTCAGCTGGGTGCTGAGCCAGGGCAGCAACCGCTCGCTGGAATACCTCAATAGCGGTGGCGTCGATTTCGCGTCCAGCGCCAGCCTCGCCGCCGTGCTGAGTCGCGCCAACGGCAGTCCGATCAAATCGGTGTACGTTTACAGCCGTGCGGAATGGACCGCGCTGGTGGTGCGCAAAGACTCGCCTTACCAATCCATCGCCGACCTCAAAGGCAAGAAAATTGCCGCGACCAAAGGCACCGACCCGTACCTGTTTACCCTGCGCAGCCTGCAACAGGCCGGGCTGAACAAGGACGATGTGGAACTGGTGCATCTGCAACATCCGGACGGTCGGACCGCCCTGGAAAAAGGCGACGTCGATGCCTGGGCCGGCCTCGATCCGCACATGGCCGCCAGTCAGGTGCAGGCCGGTTCGCGCTTGCTGTACCGCAACCCGGCGTTCAACAGCTATGGCGTGGTCAGTGTCACTGAGGCATACGCCAAGGACCATCCGCAGACCATCGCCACGGTGATCAAGGCTTACGAGCAGGCGCGCGACTGGGCACTGAAAAATCCTGACGAGTTCGCCGCCCTCCTCGCCAAAGAGTCCGGGCTGTCGCTGGATGTGGCCAGACTGCAGCTGTCGCGCACCGACCTGAGCAGCCCGCAACTGACCGCCAACGATGTGCTCGCCTCCAAGTCCGCCGCACCGATTCTGGTGTCCGAAGAACTGGTGCGACGTGGCGTCAACGTCGATCAGGTCATCGACCAGTTGCTCGACAGTGGTGTGCAGCAAGCCGTCGCCCGCCAGTAATCGACCAGACTCACGGCCAATCCGCGCGCGTCGCGGATTGGCCGTGTGCGGAGCCAAATCATGTCCCGTTACAGCAAAGCGTTGTCCGCGCCACTCACCGTGGCGCGCAAACGCACGCCTGCCATCCATCCTGCATGGCAACGCCGACTCAAAGGCCTGACCTTGCCGCTGTTGATCATCGTCGCCCTGGAAATCATCGTGCGTAGCGGCTGGTTGCCGTCCCACCAGATGCCAGCGCCGAGCGAGATCGCCCTGACCCTCACCGACCTCGCCGAGGGCGCCTTGTGGAAACACATCGCTGCGAGCCTGATTCGCGTGCTGCTGGGTTTCGCCATCGGCGCCAGCCTGGCGCTGGCGTTTGCCGCGTGGGTCGGTTTGAGCCGCGAGGCCGAGGCGTATCTGGAACCGACCTTCGCCGCGCTCCGCGCCATTCCAAGCCTGGCCTGGGTGCCGTTGTTGCTGCTGTGGCTGGGTATCGACGAGACGTCGAAAATTGTCTTGATCGCCATCGGCGCGTTCTTTCCGGTATACGCCAATGGCGTCGCGGCCATCCGCAACATTGATCGCAAATGGGTCGAGGTCGGGCGCATCTATGGTTTCAGCCGCTGGCAACTGGTGCGACGGATTCTGCTGCCCGCCGCCCTGCCCGGACTGTTCACCGGGTTGCGCAGCGGCATGAGTCTGGCGTGGATGTTTCTGGTCGCCGCCGAATTGATTGCGGCGACCAAAGGCCTGGGTTATCTGCTCAGTGACGGGCGCGAAACCTCGCGTCCGGACATCGTGCTGGCGGCCATCATCGTCCTGGCGTCGCTCGGTAAACTCAGTGATGGTGTGCTCGCCGTCATCGAACGACGCTGGTTGATCTGGCGCGACACGTTCACCGGTCAGGACGCCAGGGATTGAGTCCGCAACAGCGACTAAGCTGACAGCTCCAGCCGGAGATTCAGCCGATGTGCGGACGACTCTCGCAGTACCGCGGTATCCACGATTTCGTGGCGGTGTTGAGCACTCCCGATGCGCTGCTCAATCATGTTGGCGACGCACCACTGAATCGCTACAACGCCGCGCCGACCACGTCGCTGGCCGTGCTGCATCAGCATGAACAACGGTTATATGCCGACAATCTGCGCTGGGGCTGGCGCCCGCACTGGGCCAGGGATCGCGCCGCGCCGATCAATGCGCGGGTGGAGAAAGTCGCGCACGGCCCGTTCTTCCGGGCGATCTGGCGCCATCGTCTGATCGTACCGGTGGACAACTGGTTTGAATGGGTCGACGCAGCGGACAACACCCGACAACCATGGCTGATCCGTCGGGCAGACCGCTCAGCGGTATTCTGCGCGGCCATCGGTCAGTTTCCGACAGCGGATCGCGAGCCGCGAGACGACGATGGTTTCGTGATCATCACCGCCGACAGCAAGGGCGGTATGCTCGATATTCACGACCGCCGGCCGGTGGTATTCAGCGCAGCACTGGCAAACGAATGGCTCGACCCTGCCACACCTGGCGAACGCGCCGAACAGATGCTGCTGTTCGAAGGCGAAGGCAGCGAAATGTTCGAATGGCACAAGGTCGACAAGGCCGTCGGCAACGCGCGCAACCAGGGCGCCAGCCTGATCACCGCAATCCCGTAAACATCCGCCGCCTCCACCCGTTATCTATGACGCTGCCGAAGGCTGCGCCTTCGGGTGACGCAGGATCGTTACAGAGGGTGTTTCATCAATGAAACAGGGCGAAAAACAGACGTTTGAGCGAACTAACCGCCTGTCTGACATTTCACTCGTCATACATACATTTAGAGGCACTACGGATAGCATGCGCGCCGCATTTCCGATTGGCATACCAGTTGACTAAATAGTCAACAAATCAGGAATTCCCTACAACTTTTACAAACCTTGCAGAGAAATAAGTTGCGCGACGATTTTGCAATCAAACAGGTCAGCGGCCTGGAGTGTATTTATCTGTCGATGACAGAACGCTTTGAACTCGACTGTTTTATCGGCCACTACATCAAGACCCGAAACCTGCGTGCCGTGCCCGACATCGAACGCCTCCTGCGCACCACCCTCGAAAGGTATCCCGGCCATCCGCCGGTGATGGTCAACGAGCTCAATGCGTGGATCGACCGAACCTTGGGCTATCGGGCTTCACACCCCGATTTCACGCAGGTGGACGATCTCTGAAACAACGAAAAAGCCCCGCTTGTATGCTTGTGCGGGGCTTTTTCGTGGCAAACGATCAGAACTTGCGATCGGGGTCCGACAGCTCTCTGCCATCGTCGTGTTTCCAGGTTTGTTCCTTGTGTTTTTCCCGCTCGATTTCTTCTTGCGTGGGCTCGTCGGTATCTTCTTCATCCGCTTCCGGATGCTTTTGCTCAGTCGCCATGCGCACCTCCTGTCACAAGTAAAGGGTCATCCTGAAAGCGTAGAACAGTTTTCATCCGGCAACTTACAGCCACCAACGCAACAGAAAAAAGAACGCCATGCTCAATAGCATGCTCAGTAAAGTATTGCGGGTGTAGATGACCAAGGCTATCGCCACCAGCGAACTAAGCAAATACGGATTATCCCACTGCAGATTCAGCTGTTTTTCCGGCATGAACACGATCGGCCCGCAGATCGCCGTGAGCATCCCCGGCACCGCAAAACCGAGAAACTGCCGGGCATTGCTGCTCAAGCGCAAGGGCAACCGCGGCTCAAGAAACACATAGCGATTGAGAAACACCAGAATCCCCATGCCGACAATCACTGCCCAAACCATCATGTGCGCCCCCGATACAGTTTGTTGCAGATAAACCCCGCGGTCATGCCCGCCAACCCCGACAACACCAGCGCCGAGCCCCATTGCCAGTAGCTGAACAACACCGAGCAGAACAACGAGACCGCCACACACACCACTGTCGGGACATTGCGCACCACCGGGGTGATCAAGGCGATGAAGGTCGCAGCAATCGAGAAGTCCAGGCCCAGATGTTCAAGGCCCGGAATGCTGCTGCCCAGAACGATACCGGCCAGCGTGAACAGGTTCCACGCAAGGTAAAACGTCAGGCCGACACCGAGTGCATACCAGCGATTGAACTGCTGCCGGTCATGCTGACTGGTCAGGGCAAAGAGTTCGTCGGTGAGCAAGAAGCCCAGGCCGATGCGCCAGCGCCCCGGCAGCGGCGCAATCACCGAACGCATGCTCATGCCGTACAACAAATGTTGCGACGTGAGCAGCAGCGTGGTCAGCAGAATCGAGAACATCCCGGCACCGCCCTTGAGCATCCCGATCGCCACCAATTGCGCGGCACCGGCGAACACGATGCTCGACAGGCCCTGCCCTTGCAGCGGCGTGAGATTGGCTTCGATCGCCATGGAGCCGGCCAGCAGCCCCCACGGTGCGGTCGCCAGCGATAACGGCATGATCGCCGCCGCGCCGCGAAGAAAGGCACTGCGCGGCATGAGTGAGTCAGACATAACGCTCTTCATCCGGAAAACAGCCGCTGACTCTGCCAGCGAAGCGGTATTAATGGCTTGAACAATCTTGCGCACTTACCGCCGATTTTCACCCTGAGCGGCGTAACATACGGCCATTCGCAAACGCGTCAGGGAGACGACATGCTGTATCGAATCGCAGCCGACGGGCTGGTGCTGTTTCATTTGTCCTTCATTCTGTTCGTGCTGTTCGGCGGGCTGCTGGTGCTCAAGTGGCCACGCTTGATGTGGCTGCACCTGCCGGCCGCGGCCTGGGGCGTGGCGGTCGAAGTGTTGCACCTGACCTGTCCGCTGACCTACTGGGAAAACCTGATGCGCCACGCCGCCGGGCAAACCGAATACGCCGGCGGCTTCATCGAGCATTACATCTGGCCGATCATTTACCCGGCCGGGCTGACGCCGCAGATCCAGCTGGCACTCGGCAGCGTGGTGCTGGTGGTCAATCTGTTGGTTTACGGACGCGCGATCCGTCAGTGGAAACTGCGCCGCACCAGCCGAATACCGTTTTAGCGGGAGGCGGGTTTCAACGCTTCGAGCCAGGCCGGATCCAGGCGCTTCTGGTCAAGATCCAGACCCAGCGCCTGCATCCGTTCCTTGTGTGCTTCGACTTCCCGCTGCAACTGCGCATGATCGCTGGAGTTACCGTCCAGTTCGTGCATCTGGGTCAACCCCAGATGATAGAAACGCAGCACCTTCATCGCCGCCGGATCATTCTGCGCCACCGCCGCCGTTACCTGGTGCATCACGTTGGTCACGCTCATCAGACTGCGCTTGAGCCGCCAGCTATAGACCGCCGGCGCCATCCACGCCTGATGCCAGAACTGCCCGCGCAACAACGCCGCCGTCAGCAGAAACGCGACGAACACCCCACCGACATTAAAGCGCAGGTTATCTCCGCCAGCTTCGCCGAACAGCGCCACCGCCGCCGTGGAAAAACCCATCGCCAGCACCAGGAACAGCGCGGCGATGATGATCGTGCTGCGGCGGGTCTGCTGGCGAAACGTTGCTGCATCCATCGGCTGAATCTCGAACATCAGGCATGACTTCCTTGAGCGATAAAAAGGGCAACGGAAAAAACTCGCTGCGCATTATCGCCTCTGCGCGCGATTTAGCTATGCTGGGGGCCCTTTTCATCTTTTCAGCGTCCAACGGGGACATGGCGGTACCGCGCAGATCGTGCCATCTTCATTCATGGATACACACTATTCGGATGCCATCCGCCTGGTTCGGGATGACATCGTTTTAAGGATCATTGCATGACCCAACGACACGTAATCAATGCCTCGGTCAGCCCGAAAGGCAGCCTGGAAACCCTTTCTCAACGTGAAGTTCAACAACTGAGCGAAGCCGGATCCGGCAGCACCTACACCCTCTTCCGCCAGTGCGCCCTGGCCATTCTCAACACCGGCGCCCATGTCGATAACGCCAAGACCATCCTTGAAGCCTATAAAGACTTCGAAATCCGCATTCACCAGCAGGATCGTGGCGTGCGCCTCGAATTGCTGAACGCCCCCGCCGATGCTTTCGTCGACGGCGAAATGATCGCCAGCACCCGCGAAATGCTGTTCAGCGCCCTGCGTGACATCGTCTACACCGAGAACGAACTCGACAGCCAGCGCATCGACCTCAGCACCTCGCAAGGCATCAGCGACTACGTCTTCCACCTGCTGCGCAATGCGCGCACCCTGCGCCCAGGCGTGGAGCCGAAAATCGTCGTCTGCTGGGGCGGGCACTCGATCAACACCGAAGAATACAAATACACCAAGAAAGTCGGCCACGAACTGGGCCTGCGCAGCCTCGACATCTGCACCGGTTGCGGCCCCGGCGTGATGAAAGGCCCAATGAAAGGTGCGACCATCGCCCACGCCAAACAACGCATCCACGGCGGGCGCTACCTCGGTCTGACCGAGCCGGGCATCATCGCCGCCGAAGCACCGAACCCGATCGTCAACGAACTGGTGATCTTGCCGGACATCGAGAAACGTCTGGAAGCGTTCGTCCGTGTCGGCCACGGCATCATCATCTTCCCGGGCGGCGCCGGGACCGCCGAAGAGTTCCTCTATCTGCTGGGCATCCTGATGCACCCGGACAACGCCGGTTTGCCATTCCCGGTGATCCTGACCGGGCCGAAACATGCCGCACCGTATCTGGAGCAGCTCGACGCTTTCGTCATCGCGACCCTGGGCGAAGCGGCGAAACAGCACTACGAAATCATCATCGACGACCCGACTGAAGTGGCGCGGCAGATGACTCAGGGCCTGAAAGCCGTGAAGCAGTTCCGCCGCGAGCGCAACGACGCGTTCCACTTCAACTGGCTGCTGAAAATCGACGAAGGCTTCCAGCGCCCGTTCGATCCGACCCACGAAAACATGGCCAACCTGAAACTGCACCGCGACCAGCCACCGCACGAACTGGCAGCCAACCTGCGCCGGGCGTTCTCCGGCATCGTCGCCGGCAACGTCAAGGACAAGGGCATTCGCCTGATCGAAGAACACGGGCCGTACCAGATCCGCGGTGACGCGGCGATCATGCAACCGCTCGATCTGCTGCTCAAAGCCTTCGTCGCCCAGCACCGGATGAAACTGCCGGGCGGTGCGGCGTACGTGCCGTGCTATCGCGTGGTGGCGTAACCCTCACCGCTGATGCGACTCCCTGTGGGAGCCCACCTGCTGGCGATAGGGTCATCAGATTCAACATCATTGTTGACTGATAATCCGCTATCGCCAGCAGGCGGGCTCCCACAGTTGTTTAAGGGTGAACCCGACGCTGCCAATCCGCCTTTATTTCTGACACAAAAGCCCCGTACTTTCCTCACGACAGCCAGCCTCGGCCCGTACTAAGCTTCGCGATCAATTTTTCAGGGACGAGTCATGAAACGGATTGCCGCATATTTGCTTTCAATGTTGGCTCAGACGGCCAATGCGGCGGATCTGCAATTGCTCACCGACTACCATCCGCCTCTGCATTTTCAACAAGGCGAGCAGTTAGTCGGCTTTGGCGTAGATATCGTGCGCGCACTGGCTAAAACAACCGGTGATCAGATCCATCTCCAACAAGTCCCGCTGCTCCGCGCGCTGCGTATGGCTAGCGACACCCCGGACACCGGCGTCTTCACCGTATTGCGCACCGACGAACGCGACAATCGCTACCAGTGGGTCGGGCCGCTGATCGAAGTGGAGACTGCGCTCTATGCGCAGGACAATCGCCAACCGCGTGTACGCAGCCTGCACGAGGCCGACCGGGCGGGCCGCATCACCGTGCCGCGCAAGTGGCTGGTCTACAGCTATTTGCAGAGGCAGGACCTGAACAATCTTTATGGCGTGGAAACCCCGGAGCAAATGATGCGGCTGTTCAGTCTGGGGCGGACTGACTTCGTGGTGACTGACACGCTGTCCTTTGCGTCCCTTGCCCGCGAACAGGGCATGGAGCCCGGGCGCTTGCAGTACCAGATCCCGTTGATGAAACAGGACACTTACATCGCCTTCTCGCTGCAAACCGACCCGCGTCAGGTTGCGCGTTGGCAGCGGGCGCTGGACAGCTTGCGCGCCGATGGCCGCCTTGAGCAGATTCGCCAGCGCTGGCTGGTGGGGGCATTGCCGAGATGATCATCGGTTGAGCGGGGCCCATCGCTGGCAAGCCAGGCTCCCACAGATTGCGCAGTGCCAGCAAAATTGTCGCCATACCTCGGCCCCTGTGGCAGCTGGCTTGCCAGCGATGGGGCCGTAAGCGAACAAGCTCAAATCACCAGACGCGCCGCCAACGCCTTGGCCTGCGACGCCACATCCGTCACCGCCGTGCTCTCCCACCACATCCCGCGCAACGGCGGCCCCATGGCGAACAGACGACGCGCCTTGCCCCCCTCTGCGTCCAGCACCGCGCCATCTGTTGCCGCCGCAATCCCCAACGCCAACGGCCCCGGCTGCACCAGCCCACGTGCCAGCAGTTGCTGCGGCAGCGGTCGTGCCACCCGCCGCCAGTCATACTCGATGCCACTGGAGTTGATCAGCGCCGCACCCTGCACCGCACAGGTTTCAGTTTCGCCACGACGCCGGATACGAATACTCACCCCGCCGTTCGCAGTCGGCTCAAGCCCCTTGAACGATGCGGCTTGAATCCGTAAACGCCCTTCACCACGCAACCGCTCAACCAACTCGGCACTCAGCGGCGGCGAACGATGGTGATGACTTTCCCACCACGGCCGCACATGCCGTACGAATTGTCGACGTTGCACGTCAGTCGCCTGACTCCACAAGCGTGCGATGTGAGCGCGAACCGTGTCCAGTGGCGCCTGCCAGTCAACGCCTTGGGCGATGGCATCCCGACAATGCCGACGCAGTTCGCGCAACAGCTGTCGCGGCGTACGAATGCTGTAATCCGCAGCCAGGAAATCCGTCCACGCTGGCGGTTGCCGCCGCACATGGGGCAGTAGCCCGTGACGGGAGAACACTTCGATCGGCCCACGATGCCCGGCCTGTTCCAGCGACACCACGGCATCGACCATGGTCAGGCCAGAGCCGATGATCAGCACGGTCGAGTGTGGATCGAGCAAGCGCATGGCGTTCACGTCCCACGGATCGAGCGTGGCGGCATTGAGGCCGCTGGAGTGCTTTTGCGGCGTGCGCGCAGCCGGGAACATGCCGGTCGCCAGCACCGCAAAGGCGCCGCTCACCTGTCGACCGTCGTGCAACGTCAGTTGCACCGAGTCGGCGTCCGCCTGCAAATCGACGACCTCCGCGCACAGGTGCACGACGCTCGAGCCATGT
>NZ_QAIU01000500.1:13320-17007 GCF_003061205.1 Pseudomonas sp. HMWF006 | reverse complement strand
CCGATACTCCGGGCCTCGGCCAGACGCTGTTGCACATACACGCCAAACAAACCGCGCGGCGGAAACAGCTCGCTGACCGGCACGGCCTGCGCGGCAGACTCCGGCCAGCCACCGCCGGCAATATGTGCGCTGAGCCACTGGGTCAGGTCATAGGGATTGTCCGGGTCAACGCTCATTCGCGCCGCGTTACCGTTGAGCGTATGGCCCGGTTCGACCGCGCTGTACGCTTCACCCCGGCCAAGCTCGGCACGCGGCTCGACGATCAGGATGCTGCGCGGCCCAGGCAAGCGCAGCAGTTGCACCGCCAGCATCGTGCCACTGAGGCCGCCGCCGATGATCAGGATATCCGCGCTCTGCGTCATTCAAATCACCACATTGCGTACAAACCACGCCGCTACGTCGCCGTCATTGCGATAGCTGTGCGGCTGGTTGCTGGCAAACATGAAAAACTCACCCTTGTTGATCTGCTGCCGTTGCTCACCGAGCATCAGTGTCAGGCAGCCTTCGAACACATAAATCTGCTCGCTCCAGCCATCGGCGTCCGGTTGCGAGGGGTAGACCTCGCCGGGTTGCAAGCACCATTCCCATTGCTCGACTTCACGGGTCGCGGTGGCTTTGGACAGCAGCACGGCCTTGCTTCCCGGCATCACGCCGGCCCAGGCCACTTCATTGATGCGGCTCGGATCGCGGGCGTCGGGCGCCTGGATCAAGTCACTGAAGGCCACGTCGAGGGCTTCGGCCACCCGGTCGAGAGTGGTCAGACTGACATTCTTCTCGCCGGCCTCGATCGCCACCAGCATCCGCCGACTGACGCCGGACTTTTCCGCCAACGCCGTCTGACTCATGTCCGCCGCGTGACGCAGACGCCGAACGTTCTGGCTGACGTGTTGAAGGACGGACGTTCTTTGGCTGGAATCTTTGTGCACTATATTGCTCACTCGGTGGGGTTGGGCAGTATACTGCGCAACGTTAGGCGCATTGTGCGTCCTCTTTTTTACAGTGCGCAAGGTCATGACGACAGTGAACGGTTCTTCCCCCCCTCTTCGCTTCTCCCGCTTCAGCAAGGCCGAGTGCGTGCTGGTGCTGATCACCATTGTCTGGGGCGGCACTTTCCTGCTGGTGCAGCACGCCATGACCGTCAGCGGCCCGATGTTTTTCGTCGGCCTGCGCTTTGCGGCGGCCGCGTGCATTGTCGCCGCGTTTTCCTGGCGGCATCTGCGTGCGCTGACCCTGTTCGAACTCCGGGCCGGCGCCTTCATCGGCGTGGCGATCATGCTCGGTTATGGTTTGCAGACGGTCGGTTTGCAAACCATCCCGAGCAGTCAGTCGGCGTTCATCACCGCGTTGTACGTGCCGTTCGTGCCGCTGTTGCAATGGCTGGTCCTCGGGCGGCGGCCGGGGCTGATGCCGAGCATCGGCATCATGCTGGCGTTTACCGGGTTGATGCTGCTGTCGGGGCCGTCCGGGGCCTCGTTGAATTTCAGTTCCGGTGAAATCGTCACGCTGATCAGCGCCATCGCCATTGCGGCCGAAATCATTCTGATCAGCACCTATGCCGGTCAGGTTGATGTGCGGCGCGTGACCGTGGTGCAACTGGCGACGACGTCGGTGCTGTCGTTCCTGATGGTGGTGCCGACCGGCGAGATGCTTCCGGATTTCTCCTGGACCCTACTGGTCACCGCGCTGGGGCTGGGCGCCGCCAGTGCAGCGATTCAGGTGGCGATGAACTGGGCGCAGAAGAGTGTTTCGCCGACTCGGGCCACGTTGATCTATGCCGGTGAACCGGTGTGGGCCGGTATCGTCGGGCGGATTGCCGGGGAGCGGTTGCCGGCAATTGCGCTGGTGGGCGCAGGATTGATTGTCGCGGCGGTGATTGTCAGTGAGTTGAAGACTAAGGGTAAGGCCGCAGAAACCGATGTTGAGCTGCAGCGAGAAACGCAGGGCTGATCGGCAATACCTTCAGCGCCTGCGCCAACGCTTTCGCGAGCAAGCTCGCTCCCACACTGGAATGTATTTCAAAATGTGGGAGCGAGCTTGCTCGCGAAAGGGCCATCTGCCACACCTTCCCTTGGCCTGAAATAACGCCAAACACAAATTTTGAGTCTACTTTGTAGGATTCTGAGACATCCTGGCGTTTGGTGATCAGGGAGCTGGCACGTATGATGCTTCACAAACTTCCGCAGATTAGAAGCCTATGTCCCTGATAGTTCTACTGCTTCTGCCATTCATTGGCAGCTGTCTGGCAGCGGTGCTGCCACACAACGCGCGTAATACCGAATCTCTCCTGGCAGGCCTGGTCGCATTGATCGGCACCGTCCAGGTCGCGATGTTGTACCCGCAAATTGCCCACGGCGGGGTGATCCGCGAAGAGTTCATGTGGCTGCCGAGCCTGGGCCTGAACTTCGTGCTGCGCATGGACGGCTTCGCCTGGCTGTTCTCGATGCTGGTCCTGGGCATCGGCACCCTCGTCTCTTTATATGCCCGTTACTACATGTCACCGGATGACCCGGTGCCGCGTTTCTTCGCGTTTTTTCTGGCGTTCATGGGCGCCATGCTCGGCCTGGTGATTTCCGGCAACCTGATCCAGATCGTGTTTTTCTGGGAGTTGACCAGTCTTTTCTCGTTCCTGCTGATCGGTTACTGGCACCACCGCGCCGACGCCCGTCGCGGCGCCTACATGGCGCTGATGGTCACCGGGGCCGGCGGATTGTGCCTGCTGGCGGGGGTCATGATCCTCGGCCATGTCGTCGGCAGCTATGACCTGGACAAGGTCCTGGCCGCCGGCGATCAGATTCGCGCACATGCCCTCTACCCCATTCTGCTACCCCTCATCCTCATCGGCGCCCTCAGCAAAAGCGCGCAGTTTCCTTTCCACTTCTGGCTACCGCACGCCATGGCGGCGCCCACGCCGGTTTCGGCTTACCTGCACTCGGCGACCATGGTCAAGGCCGGGGTCTTTCTCCTCGCCCGTCTGTGGCCGTCGCTGTCCGGCAGTGAGGAATGGTTCTACATCGTCAGCGGCGCCGGTGCGTGCACGCTGTTGCTCGGCGCGTATTGCGCGATGTTCCAGAACGACCTCAAAGGCCTGCTGGCCTACTCGACCATCAGCCACCTCGGTCTGATCACCCTGCTGCTGGGCCTCAATAGCCCGCTGGCAGCGGTCGCGGCGGTGTTCCACATCCTCAACCACGCCACGTTCAAGGCCTCGCTGTTCATGGCCGCCGGCATCATCGACCACGAAAGCGGCACCCGCGATATCCGCAAACTCAGTGGCCTGATCAAACTGATTCCGTTCACCGCGACACTGGCGATGGTCGCCAGTGCCTCGATGGCCGGCGTGCCGTTGCTCAACGGCTTCCTGTCGAAAGAAATGTTCTTCGCCGAAACCGTGTTCATCAATGCCACGGCGTGGGTCGAGGCGGCGCTGCCGATTGTCGCGACCATCGCCGGTACGTTCAGCGTCGCCTACTCGCTGCGCTTTACGGTTGATGTGTTTTTCGGTCCGACCGCCACCGACCTGCCGCACACCCCGCACGAACCGCCGCGCTGGATGCGCGCGCCAGTAGAGTTGCTGGTCTTTACCTGCCTCGTCGTCGGCATCTTTCCGGCGCAAGTGGTCGGCCCGCTGCTCGCAGCGGCCGCCCTGCCGGTGGTTGGCGGCACGCTGCCGGAATACAGCCTGGCGAT
>NZ_QAIU01000500.1:12778-13310 GCF_003061205.1 Pseudomonas sp. HMWF006 | reverse complement strand
GTCTGAATGCGCCGATGATCATGAGCCTAATCGCCATGTCCGGCGGCATCGTCGTCTACCTGTTGCTGCGCAACCAGCTCAAGCGCGGTCGCTTCAAATACCCGCCACTGATCGGTCGCTTCAACGGCAAGCGCCTGTTCGAACGCAGTCTGGTGGTGATGATGCGCATGGCCCGGCGCGTCGAACGCCGACTTGGCACCCGCCGCCTGCAAATGCAACTGTTCCTGATGGTATTGGCCGCGGTGCTCGCCGGCCTGATTCCGATGCTGCACAGCAGCCTGAGCTGGGGTGACCGGCCGAAGATTCCCGGCTCGATCGTCTTCGTGACCCTGTGGCTGCTGGCAATCGCCTGCGCCCTCGGTGCCGCGTGGCAGGCCAAGTATCACCGTCTCGCCGCCCTGACCATGGTCAGCGTCTGCGGCCTGATGACCTGCGTAACCTTCGTCTGGTTCTCGGCACCGGATCTGGCGCTGACACAACTGGCGGTCGAGGTCGTCACCACCGTATTGATCCTGCTGGGGCTGCGCTGGCT
>NZ_QAIU01000500.1:9031-12748 GCF_003061205.1 Pseudomonas sp. HMWF006 | reverse complement strand
GCGCGCATTCGCCGCCTGCGCGACTTGCTGCTGTCGATTGCCGTGGGTGGCGGCATGGCGTTGCTCTCCTACGCCATGCTGACGCGCCAGACGCCGAACGACATCTCCTCGTTCTACCTCAGTCGTGCCATGCCCGAGGGCGGCGGCAGCAACGTGGTCAACGTGATGCTGGTGGACTTCCGTGGCTTCGACACCCTGGGCGAAATCACCGTGCTGGTCGCCGTGGCGCTGACCGTGTTCGCCCTGCTACGCCGCTTCCGCCCACCGAAAGAAAGCCTGCAGTTGCCGGCCCAGCAACGCCTGCTGGCGCCGGACGTGGTCACCGACCTGGTCAACCCGCGTTCGGCCAGCGACACCGCGCTCGGCTTCATGATGGTGCCGGCGGTGCTGGTGCGCCTGTTGCTGCCGATTGCGCTGGTGGTGTCGTGCTACCTGTTCATGCGCGGGCACAACCAGCCGGGCGGCGGATTTGTCGCCGGTCTGGTGATGTCGGTGGCGTTCATCCTGCAATACATGGTCGCCGGTACGCAGTGGGTCGAAGCGCAAATGAGCCTGCGCCCGTTGCGCTGGATGGGCACCGGCTTGTTGTTCGCCACCGCCACCGGGCTGGGCGCAATGGCGGTCGGTTATCCGTTCCTGACCACCCACACCTGGCATTTCACCTTGCCGTTGCTGGGCGATATCCATATCGCCAGTGCGCTGTTCTTTGATATCGGCGTGTATGCCGTGGTTGTCGGTTCGACGCTGTTGATCCTTACCGCCCTCGCCCACCAATCGGTACGCGGTCACAAGACTGCATCGCTGCCCAAGTCCGTCGCCAGCAAAGGAGCCGTCTGATGGAAGAAGTCATCGCAATCGCCATCGGCGTACTCGCCGCGTCTGGCGTCTGGCTGATCCTGCGGCCACGGACATTCCAGGTGGTGATGGGCCTGTGCCTGCTGTCGTACGCGGTCAACCTGTTCATCTTCAGCATGGGCAGCCTGTTCATCGGCAAGGAGCCGGTGATCAAGGACGGCGTCACCCAGGACTTGCTGCACTACACCGACCCGCTACCGCAAGCCCTGGTCCTCACCGCGATCGTCATCAGTTTCGCCATGACCGCGCTGTTCCTCGTCGTGCTGTTGGCCTCGCGCGGCCTGACCGGTACCGACCACGTTGACGGCCGGGAGCCTAAAGAATGATGGCGATGACTCACCTGATCGCCGCGCCGATCCTGCTGCCACTGCTGACCGCCGCCATCATGCTGATGCTTGGCGAGAAACACCGACCGCTGAAGGCGAAAATCAACCTGTTCTCCAGCCTCGTCGGGCTGTTCATTTCGGTGATGCTGCTGCAATGGACACAGACCACCGGCGTGCCCGGCTCCATCGGCGTGTACCTGCCGGGCAACTGGCAGGCACCGTTCGGCATCGTGCTGGTGGTCGATCGCCTGTCGGCACTGATGCTGGTGCTGACCGGGATCATCGGCGTCAGCGCGCTGCTGTTTGCCATGGCCCGTTGGGACGGCGCCGGTTCGAGTTTCCACGCGCTGTTCCAGATTCAATTGATGGGCCTGTACGGCGCATTCCTGACGGCGGATCTGTTCAACCTGTTCGTGTTCTTCGAAGTGTTGCTCGCCGCGTCGTATGGCCTGTTGCTACACGGCTCGGGCCGGGCTCGGGTTTCGTCGGGGCTGCATTACATCTCGATCAACCTGCTCGCCTCGTCGTTGTTCCTGATTGGCGCGGCGCTGATCTACGGCGTCACCGGCACATTGAACATGGCCGATCTGGCGCTGAAAATTCCGCTGGTATCGGAAGCCGACCGTGGCTTGCTGCACGCTGGCGCGGGGATTCTCGCGGTGGCGTTCCTGGCCAAGGCGGGCATGTGGCCGTTGAACTTCTGGCTGGTGCCGGCCTACTCCTCGGCCAGTGCGCCGGTGGCGGCCATGTTCGCGATCATGACCAAGGTCGGCGTCTACACCCTGCTACGCCTGTGGACACTGCTTTTTTCCGGCCAGGCCGGGGCCTCGGCCTTCTTCGGCGGCGACTGGCTGATCTACGGCGGCATGGCGACCATGGCTTGCGCGGGGCTGGCGATTCTTGCCGCGCAACGCCTGGAGCGCATGGCCAGCCTGAGCATTCTGGTGTCGGCGGGGATTCTGCTGTCGGCGGTGGGTTTCGCCCAGCCGAACCTGATCGGCGCCGCGCTGTTCTATCTGGTCAGCTCGACCCTGGCGCTGAGCGCGTTGTTCCTGCTCGCCGAGTTGATCGAGCGCTCGCGTTCGGCCAACGAAATTCCGCTGGAAGACGAAAGCGAACTGCTGCCACGTCCGCAAGAGTCCTTGCAGCCACCCAAGGGCATCAACCTCGATGACGAGCAGAAAGCCGTGGTCGGTCAGGTCATCCCGTGGACCATGGCGTTTCTCGGCCTGAGCTTCATTGCCTGCGCGCTGCTGATCATCGGTATGCCACCGTTGTCCGGTTTCATTGGCAAACTCAACCTGATCGGCGCCTTGCTCAATCCGCTGGGGCTGGGCACGGGCGCACCGATTTCCAATGCGGCGTGGGCGTTGCTGGCGTTGTTGATCCTGTCCGGGCTGGCCTCGTTGATGGCGTTCTCGCGCCTTGGCATCCAGCGTTTCTGGACACCCGAGGAGCGCCCGTCGCCGCTGCTGCGCAAACTCGAATGCGCACCGATTTTCCTGCTGCTGGGGTTGAGCATCGCCCTGACCTTCAAGGCCGAACCGCTGCTGCGTTACACCCAGGCCACCGCCGACGCGCTGAACAATCCGCAGCAATACGTGATGGCCGTACTCGGCACCCGCGCCGTGCCAAGCCCGGAAGCCAAAGCCGCGATGCTGGAGGTGCAGCCATGAAGCGCATTTTCCCGGCACCGTTGCTGTCACTGGCCCTGTGGGTGCTATGGCTGACGCTGAACCTGTCGGTCAGCCCGGGCAATCTGTTGCTCGGCGCAATACTGGGGTTCGCCGCGCCATTGATGATGCGCAAGTTGCGCCCGAAACCAGTACGCGTTCGCCGTCCGGGGACAATTCTGCGCCTGTTCCTGCTGGTCGGGCGTGACGTGATCATGTCCAACCTGATCGTTGCTTGGGGCGTACTCAACGCCGGTCGCCGCCCGCCCCGCTCACGTTTTATCAAGGTGCCGCTGGACTTGCGCGATGCCCATGGCCTGGCGGCGCTGGCAATGATCTGCACCGTGGTGCCCGGCACCGTGTGGTCAGAACTGGCGCTGGATCGCAGCATTCTGTTGCTGCACGTGTGGGATCTGGATGACGAAGCGCAGTTCATCGAGCACTTCAAGCGCACTTACGAGCGGCCGCTGATGGAGATTTTCGAATGAGCCCGTTACTGTCGAACGCGATTCTGCTGACGTTGTTCCTGTTCTCGCTGGCCATGGTGCTGACCCTGGTGCGCCTGTTCAAGGGGCCGTCGGCGCAGGATCGAGTACTGGCGCTGGACTACCTGTACATCATCGCCATGCTGATGATGCTGACCCTCGGCATTCGTTATTCCAGTGACACTTACTTCGAAGCGGCGCTGCTGATTGCGCTGTTCGGCTTCGTCGGCTCGTTTGCCCTGGCGAAATTCCTGCTGCGTGGCGAGGTGATCGAATGAATGCCGATTTGTCTTTATGGGTCGAGATCCCCGTGGCGATCCTGCTGGTGCTCAGCGGCGTGTTCGCGCTGATCGGTGCGACCGGATTATTGCGCATGAA
>NZ_QAIU01000500.1:1059-9021 GCF_003061205.1 Pseudomonas sp. HMWF006 | reverse complement strand
CCCTGGCCTCGACGCTGGGAGCGTGGTGCGTGGCATTGGCGTCGATCATTTGTTTTTCGGCATTGAAATCGGGGCCGGTGCTGCACGCCTGGCTGATTCCGGTTCTGTTGGCGATCACCGTACCGGTCACCACGTTGCTGCTGGCGCGGGCGGCGTTGTTCCGCAAGCGCATGGCCGGGGATGATGTGCCGGCCGAGGTCAGTAGCCGGCGCACCGAAAGCGGCAACTGAAGCTTTGTATTGTCTGCAATGACGCTATCGCGAGAAGGCTCACCGCTACACTTGGAATGCGTTCCTCTGTAGGAGTGAGCCTTCTCGCGTTAGCGCTCTCCAGATCACCTAAAACCTCAAACCTCAAACCCAGGCCACCGCCAACAACCCCGCCCCTAGCGCCAGACACAACGGCGAATACACCCACGTATCCAGTCGCGCAAACCGTGAATCCTTCACCTCTTTGAAGAAGCCCACCAGATTCGAATCGCCAATTGCCCGGGCAAACATCAACAGCGCAATTGCACTGATTACCCATTGCAGCCAGCCGTCATGCACCGCCGGCATTCCCCAGCCGACGCGCATGCAGACCAGGCCGGCAATCGCCAATAACGCTGTCGCCACCAGCAGCGTGATCCAGCCTGAAGGCTCGAAGGCCGGTCGTACTGTCGCCACCAGCCCCTGCACGGGAATCTGCGGCACCGCAGCTACCGCCGCCCACTGCCCACCCAACGCCCAATACACATGCACCAGGCTGATGATTGCAAAAATCGTCACCAGCCACTGAGCCAATACGAAGGTCATGCTTGAGAGTCCTTTCAAAAGACTTGAACAAATCATCCTAGTCGGCATTTTTTCAAGTGCACGACCGATCAGCGGTACGGTAAAGTGCCGCCCCATGAAATTCTCCCGTTCCGATCGCTCACTGCTGGCCTGGATGCTCTATTGCTGCGTCCTGTTCAATGTGTTCGCCTGCAGCATCGGTCACGGGCAAATGGTCGGCATGCAACTCAACGGCATCGGCGGCCAGTTCTGTACGGTCGACCCGGCCACTCAAGCACCGCTCACGTCAAATCCCGTCGAAGAAAAACTGCCGACCCTGAGCAAGGCGTTCGGTTGCCCGCTGTGCTCTGTCGGCGGGGGCATGGGCCCGGCGTTCAACTCCAGCCTGACCCTTGCGGTGCTGCCCGAACAACACAGTCCGCCGTTGGCGCCTGTCGTCAGCGCCGACCTCCCTGCCCGCTTCACCTGGCCCTCGGCCAACCCTCGCGCCCCACCGCTCGCCTGAGTGTCTTCGCCCTATTGATTTGTCAGCCCACTGCGCCAACGCGCGGCGTTTGCCTGTGCGCTGACACCTAGCCAAGCATTCAGGATTCAATGATGAAACAACTCACTTTGCTGGCGAGCCTGTGCGGCTGCCTGTCCGTTAACGCCTGGGCGCAATCCGCTGTGGATCTGGCGCCGATCACCATCAATGGCGAGTCCGGCGCCGAACCGGGCTTGAGCCTCGACCAATCCAGTGGCATGGCCTCGCGCCTCGGTCTGAGCGTGCGCGACACACCCGCGTCGGTGGCCATTGCCAACCGCAACGACATCGAACGCCACGGCGCACAAAATTTCCAGGACGCCGCCAACACCCTGCCCGGGGTCAATGCCAGCGCACCGCCGGGTTTCGGCGGCTTCGTCTCCTATCGCGGCTTCACCAGCAGCCAGATTACCCAGATGTTCAACGGCATCAACGTATCCGGCGGCCTCGCCCGGCCGGTGGATGCGTGGATTTACGACCGGGTGGAATTGCTCGGTGGTCCGTCATCGCTGGTCAATGGCGCAGGTTCCGTCGGCGGTTCGTTGAACTACGTGACCAAACTGGCCAGCCGCGATGAACAGGCGACTGAAGGTCGGGTCAGCTACGGCACCTACGACACCACCGAAACCGCCTTCGGCCTCAACCACGCACTGACCGCGCCGAATGCCGATGTGCAGCACTACGCGCGTCTGGATGTCAGTCACAACACCAGCAACGGCTACATCGACCGCCAGGAACGCGATGCCTGGAGCGTGGCGTTCTCGCTGCTCAGCGACCTCACGCCGGACCTGTCGCACACCCTCGCCCTCGAATATCAGGACGAGCACGAAGACAGCCCGTACTGGGGCACGCCGGTGCTCAACCCCAAGGCCGGTGAGCTGAAAATCGACAGACACAACCGCTTCAACAATTACAACGTCGAAGACGGGCGCTACGAACAACGGACGATCTGGCTGCGCTCGATCATTGATTACCGGATCAACGACAGCACCACCCTGCGCAACACGCTGTATCACCTCGACAGCCAGCGCGACTACCGCAACCTCGAAACCTATCAGTACAACGCCGACAACACGGCGGTGAATCGCTCCACCGCGTATCAGGTGCGCCATCAGGGCGAGCAGAACGGCAACCAGTTCGAACTGCGTCACGACAATACGTTCTTCGGTCTCGATACAACGTGGTCCGGGGGTTTCGAATACAAGGTCAACCAGACCACAAACTCACCGCTCAACGTCAAAGGCGCGAATACGGTGGACCCAAACAACTACCGGCCGGGGCATTTCTACGACATTCCCGGCACCAACCCGAAGTTGATCAGCGACAAGACCAATGAAGTCACGACCAAGGCACTGTTCGTGGAAAACCGTCTGGCGCTGACCGACAAACTGTCGCTGCTCACAGGCCTGCGTTACGACGATATCGACCTCGACGTCACCAACCATCGCACAGTGACCGCCACCAACCCCAAGCACCTCAAGCGCAGTTGGGAGCCGGTGACTGGTCGCGTCGGCCTGACCTGGCAATTCATCCCGTCGGCCAACGTCTACGTGCAATACAGCACCGCCGCCGAGCAACCGAACGGTACTCAGGACTTTGATGTTTCGACGGGTAAACAATGGGAGATTGGCAGCAAGTTCGACTACCTGAACGGGCGAGGCTCGGCGACCGTCGCCGCCTACACCATCGAGCGCAAGGACTTCGCCGTTACCGATCCACTGGACCCGACCAGCAGCATTCCGGTCGGCCAGCAGACCTCGAAAGGCATCGAGATTGCGAGTTCGTTGCGTATCACCGACAAGCTGTTGGCCGAAGGCAACTTCGCCTGGGTCGATGCGCAGTACGACGACTTCACTGAAAAGAATGCCGCCGGTGTCGTGGTGTCGCGCAAGGGCAATACACCGACCAACGTGCCGGATCGCGTCGGCAATGTGTGGCTGACCTATGACTTTTCGCCGCAATGGCAAGGTGGGGTCGATGCGCGTTACGTAGCATCGGTGTATGCCGACACCGCCAACACCATGACCGTGCCGTCGTACACGCTGTTCGGCAGCTTCCTCAGCTACAAGGTTGATTCACACACCACCGTCACCGGGCGGGTGCGCAACCTGACCAACGAGGTGTACGCCGAGTTTGCGCATGTGTCGCCGGCTTACTATCTGGGCACGCCGCGCACCTTTGAATTGGCGGTGCAGACTCGATTCTAAAAGCTTCAAAGCATCGCGAGCAGGTTCACTCCTACAGGGAAACGCATTCCAAATGCAGGAGTGAGCCTGCTCGCGATGGCGTCAGCCGCAACCCCTCTATTTCAGATCAGCCGCCACCTTATCCGCCACATCCTTCGGCAACCAGGCCTGCCACACATCCGGATGCGCTTTCATGAAGGCTTCAGCCGCTTGGCGTGGCGCGGTGTGTTTTTCACTCATGTCTGCCAGCGCCTTGTTCAGCGACTCGATCGGAAAATCGACCTTGCTGAAGAATTCGGCAATCTGCGGGTACTGCTTTTGAAACGGCGTAGACACGCCAATCGACAGCTTCGAGGCCAGCGACCGGGTCGGTTTCGGATTCGGATTGTCGGCGTCGGTCAGGGTCTTCCATGCCTCGGCATCAAACGGCGGCTCTTCCAGTTGCACCAGTTTGAATTTGCCCAGCAGCGGTGTCGGCGACCAGTAGTAGAACAACACCGGTTTGCCGCGACGAATCGAAGAACTGATCTCGGCGTCCAGTGCCGCTCCCGAGCCACTGCGGAAATTGGTGAAGTCATCCTGCAGGCCATATGCCGTCAGCTTCTGCTTGTTGACCACTTCCGAGGTCCAGCCAATGGGGCTGTTGAGGAACCGGCCCTTGCTCGGGCTCTCCGGGTCCTTGAACACATCCTTGTACTTTTTCAGGTCACTGACGCTGCGCAGGTCCGGCGCCAGCGGCTTGATGCCTTTGGCCGGGTCACCCTTGATCACGTATTCCGGCACCCACCAGCCTTCGGTCGCGCCCTTGACCGTATCACCGAGACTGACCACCTTGCCCTCGGCTTCTGCCTTGACCCACACCGGACTACGCCCGGCCCACTCCTCGCCAATGACCTGAATGTCATTGTTGGCCAGCGCGGTTTCCAGGGTGATGGTGGTGCCGGGCAGCGTGTCCGTCGGCAATCCGTAGCCCTTCTCGACGATGATCCGCAGGACATCAGTGATCAGGCTGCCGCTTTCCCAATTCAGGTCGGCAAAATGAATCGGCGCCTGCGCGGCCATCAGCGGTGGCGCCGACGCCAGCAAAGCGAATGTGGCCGCGCTGGCGGCCAACAACCGTCGAAATCCGTTCATGCTTTTTGCACCTCGTGCTGTTCACAGCAATAGCAGGATGGCCTGATGGAAGACCGCAAGCCTCTGAATACTCAGTCAACTGACTGTAGCCGAGGTTCCTGCTTTTTCCGGGGCGTATCCCGGACGAGGTCAGGTTTCAGACTTTTCCTGCAAGCTTTGCAGCTCGCGTCTGACCATGCTGGCGTATTCCGCCGGGCGCAACGTGTAGATCTGCGATGCCACCCACCCCAGCCACGCGCCCTGCAATCGAGCTTTCGCATCGAACAGACGCCTAGCCTCTTCACGCGCATTGTCGAGGTGGTGCACATGAAAATCAGCGCGACTCACAGCATTCACTCGCTGGCCTTGAAGGTCACCAGTTCGCCCTTGCGCCATTTGGCGGCCTTGGCGGTGACGGCTTTCAGGGTTTTGGTCAAGCCTTCCTGCAGTTGCTCATTGGCGGCGAACACGGTCACCACACTGTGGCCTTCCTTGAACAGGATCGCGTGACCATCGGCTGTGTCGACAAAGGCGTAGTCGCCCAGGCCGTAGACCGTCAGTTTGATTTCACGAAAACGGATATCCATCTTGCCGCCTTCGCGGCTGGGCAGGACCGACGCGCTGAAATGATCGCCAACCTTGAGCTTGAGCCCCGGTTTGTCATCGACCACCAAGGCACTTTCGGTGTCGATTTCGGCCACGTAAATGCCTTCGGCGTTTTGCTCGGTGATGTAAACAAAACGCGACTGGAACAGCTTGACCAGCTTTGCACGCAAATCACCGAGCACGAACAAAGCATGCATATCGAGGTTACTGACTGCCAAAGAAACATCCCCACATCTGAAAAAACCGTGCACGGAAAACGCGCGCGGCAAAAAACGGCCAGGCCGACAGAACTGCCAAATGACTCAAATAAAAGTCCGAGCGAGCGGAGCGCTCATTTATCGCGAGGTGCGTAAGACTACTGGAATGTCACTCGCGAAACTTGCTCCGATGTCGCCAATGTTCGAAGGAAGATTCCTTACTGACGCTCAGAGAAAGCTGACTACGAACTTTAGGGAAAATTCTCACGAAAAAAAGCATTTTTCCGACATATCGCCCGTGAAAAATTGCTTTAGATAAGCCCTGTCGTCAACAGGTACTGGCGATTCTAGAGCAGCAACGCTCATTACGACTACCCGCAACGGCCAGTAAATGCCGGCCGACCGATGAAAAGGACTTCATATGTGCACCCTGACTCACTTTGCCACTCCCGTAGAGGCCAGGCACAAATCGACGCTGATCTTCCATGTCAGTGAAACGCCCAACCCGACCCCACGCTTTCAAGTCGTGCCGGCGGGCATTGCCTTCTTTCACATCAAGGAAAAATCCACCGGTCGCGTCAGAGGTTTCCGCGAAGACCATAACGAAGCCTGTGCCTTGGCTCGTTCACTTGAAGCGCAAATCGAACTCCTGGCCGGCGACTGCCTCAGATAAAGGGAGTGATCGACTGCGCCATGTCGGCGCACAACCAAGGAGTAAACGATGGAACTGCCAGCATACGACCTGAAAACCCTGTTCGACCAGCTGGGCCTGCCCTCGGAAGGCAGCGCTATCGACGACTTCATCGAAGCGCATCCACTGCCCGCCGATGTCAAATTGATCGAGGCCGACTTCTGGTCGCCGCAACAGGCGCAATTGCTCAAGGAATGGTTACGCGCCGACGGCGAAGAAGCCGTCATGGTCGATGAATTGAACGTGCGCCTGCACCCCGGCAAGTAAGCCTGATCAGTGCAGACTGTCAGCGGGCTCGGCCTGCAATTGCGCGAGCCACGCAGCCTTGCACTCTTCGGCCTCGTCGCGGCTGGCAAATGCGGTGCCGCGTTGCTCCCCGTTGAGCAGCACCACCCAGCAAACGCTTTGCCCCCTTGCGCGCAAACCGGCGGGTACACCACTGCCGATCATCACGGCGACATCAACCCGGCATTGCATGCCGACCTCCTGAATTAATTAGCTACCTAACTAAGCCGGCAGACTAATGCTTTCATTCGGAAGGAAAAAGCAACGCCGCTGCACAGAACCCTTGCCTCAACGGTAACAATCAGCGCGGGGTCTCCGGTTTGTAGCCCAGCCGCAATCCACCCCAGTGACGTCCCTTGATCATGATCGGCACCGACAAATCGTGCATCAATTCGCCGGTGTCGCGGGTGTAGGTTTGCAACAGCACCGGTTGCTGATGACTGCCACAGCGTATCCCGGTGCGGTCGGCGAACTTGCGTTTGGTGCGATTGTTGACCGCATCAACCTGCACATCCCCGGTCAACGGCTGGCTGAACACCTGGTTATGCGTAGGTACATAACCCTGCTGCGTGCAGGCGATGGCGAACACCAGACCTTCATGGCGCGGCAACAAGGGCTCCTGAATCGCCGGCAGCACCTGATCGGTGTAACGGTCGAAACGGGTCTGGTACTTGGCCGGTTGAGTATTGGGAATCGCCTGATACTGGCGATCGAACAGATCCTCCAGACTGATCCGCCCCTGTTCGACATCCGCCTCGAAACGCGCCGCGATCTGACTCGCCCCCTCACGCGCCAGGTCATAGATACGCTGGTGATAGTCATCCAGGCCAACCTCAGCCAGACGTTCGCTGATGGTTTCGGCCTGCCCTTCCATCTGCACCGCCGCTTCGGCGAGACGACGGGTCTGTTGATCGCTGATCGCCAGATCGCTGCGCATCTGCTCGATGGCCTTAAACAGGCTGTCGAGTTGCTCGCGATTGGTTTCCGCGC
Source organism: Pseudomonas sp. HMWF006 (assembly GCF_003061205.1). Classification (NCBI taxonomy): domain Bacteria; kingdom Pseudomonadati; phylum Pseudomonadota; class Gammaproteobacteria; order Pseudomonadales; family Pseudomonadaceae; genus Pseudomonas; species Pseudomonas sp. HMWF006. The sequence continues at coordinate 1,657 of NZ_QAIU01000500.1, read as the reverse complement.
CCCGGGCGATTTCACCGACCTGAGTTTCCACGCCGGCCGCCAGGCGTGCGATGTTTTCCAGGTGCTGCCCGGTGTTTTCAACCTGTTCGACGCCGGTGTGCAGGTCGCTGGACAACTCGCGGATCTGTTCCACGACCTGTGCAGTCCGTTGCTGAATGTCGGTAACCATCTCGCCGACTTCCCCTGTCGCCGACGCCGTTCTGGCCGCCAACCCGCGCACCTCATCCGCCACTACGGCAAAACCGCGGCCATGCTCGCCGGCCCGAGCCGCTTCAATCGCCGCGTTCAACGCCAACAGGTTGGTCTGACTGGCAATCGACTGAATCACCAGCGTCACCCGCTGAATATCGTCGCTGCGCAGGCTCAACGCCTCGATCAGTTCGCGGCTGGCATTGGCGCGCTGGCTGAGTTGATGCATGCGCGAGATGGAATCGACCAGCTCGGCACGTCCCGCAGCACTGCTGTGATGGGCCTCACTGGCGGCTTCCAGGGCTTGGCGACTGAGCTGCGAAGTGGCGTGCTCGGTCGCAATCATCACTTCGGCATTGCTGACGATCCGCGCCGCCGCGTCGAGTTGCGATTCGAGTTTGTTTGCCAG
>NZ_QAIU01000500.1:0-1026 GCF_003061205.1 Pseudomonas sp. HMWF006 | reverse complement strand
GTGCATCGAGGACGGTTCGCGAGCGCAGGCGCGGCAGCCAGACAATCAGCACCGCCAGTGGCATGCCAATGTACAACGACCCTTCACCCAGGGTCATGCCGGCCAACAACAGCATCAGGGCGATGCTTTGCAGGGTCGGTGCGATCCAGCGGTTTTTCGGCAAAAGCACTGGTGCAGGCAAAGCCCCAACCAGAGATCCATCTCTCGTCATATCAACACCCCACGCTTGTTCTCATTGTTGTGACTGCATTAAACGCCACTACAACGCCATTATCTATGGTCCGTTAGTCGCGGGGTCTGCAGCAGGTCAATGGAACGGCTTGGAAATAGTGCAGACGAGCAAAAGCAAAGATCGCAGCCCCGGCCTCCCTTTTGGAGCTGCCGAAGGCTGCGATCTTTTGCAGGCGCCCCCCTTTCAGGGGGCCGCCATGGAATCAGGCCTGACGTTGGTGCTTGTCGATCTGCTCGTGACGCTCTTGAGCTTCGATGCAGTACTTGGTGGTCGGGCTGATCAGCAGGCGTTTCAGGCCAATGGCCTCGCCGCTGTCGTCGCACCAGCCAAAACTGTCTTCCTTGATGCGCTCAAGGGCTTGTTCCAGTTGCGGCAGCATGCGCTGGTCGCGATCAATCGCGTTCACCAGCCAAGTGCGCTCTTCTTCAACCGAAGCTGCATCCGCCGGGTCGGCCGGGGTGTCCAGGCTTTCGATGGCGATACGGTTTTGCTCAATGCGCTCGTGGGTTTCGACTTTCATGTTCTGCAACAGCTCAGTGAAGAAAGCGTGTTGCTCTGCATTCATGTAGTCATCTGCCGGCATGGCCAGCAACTTGTCCTTTGTCATTGATATCTCTATAAAAAAACGTGCATTAAGGCGAATTAGGGAGCGTTCCGGCGAACCGTGTCCGGTCGACGAAAAGGCATCGTTTAGTGCAAACGCCACCCGGCACTCAATTTACGAAGGGGCGGCAGTCTAAGGCACGATTGAGGCCTCAGCAACTGTAAATACTGGGAATTTGTCCGACAACACC
>NZ_QAIU01000499.1:46917-51584 GCF_003061205.1 Pseudomonas sp. HMWF006 | reverse complement strand
AGTTTCAACAGGCTCACGACTTCATCTTCGGACTCGACGCGGATGACCAGTTTCGGAATCAGCCGATAAAAACTGGCGTCAGTGCCAAAGGCCAGCGTCGATAGCGGATCATCAAAACGGCGCTCGGCCGGAATCAGTTGTTGCGCATCACGCAGGAAATTCACCGGAAGCGTCATTGGTCCTCCAGGATCAGCACTACGAGGTCTTTCGGGCCGTGGGCGCCGTAAGCCAGGACTTGCTCGATGTCAGCGGTTTTCGACGGGCCGGACACCAATAATGCGTTGGTCGGCATGCCCTGGGCCCACTCGAATTCCTGCTGCACCTGATAGAAGTTGTCACGAATTTCGCTGGCCTTGAGCAGGGCGAAATGCACCGGCGGCACCAGGCTCATCAATCGCGGTTCTTCGCGGGTCGGCCAGATAATCAGGCTACCGGTGGCGGCAATTGCGCCGAGGGTGCCGGTGAGACTGGCCGGGGTGTCGTCGAACAACTCGGCTTTCCACGCTTCCATCGGCCGGTCGTAGGGTTTCAGCGCCGGCAGATCAGGATGATTCGCCCAGTGTTGTGTGATGCGTTGCCCGTGCGCTGTAGTCGGCGCGATCAACAGGCTTGGCAACTGGCGGTCACGCAGCAACTGCGCGAGTAGCGCCGGCCAGTCTGCGTCAGAGGTCAGATGAATTTCGGTGTGCACCGCTTCCATCAGTTTGCGCAGTTGCGGGATGCGTTGATCGGCGCTGTAGGTGTAAGGCTGCGTCACCAGATCGACATCAAAGTTGTCGGCAATCGGTGTGGCGCCGGTCAGGCTTTTCCGTAGCTTGGCGAGGATGTTTTGCTTGGCGCTCATCAGCGGTCTCCCTGTTTGGCCAGATGCTCGCGGGCCATGTCGTGCAGTGAGCGGGCGGCGGGTTTCGGTGCGCTGTGGTTTTGCGTCCACGGGCCGACGTTGCTCGGGGTCAGTGCGCGCAGGCGTGTGGCGAAGAAACCGAACAGTCGATACAGCGTCGGCGAGCTGTTGAGTTTCGCCCAGGCGTTCCAGATGAAACGTTCCTTGCGCGAATACTTGCTGCCCTGGCCGCGCATCACTTGATGCGGCGAGTCCGGGGCCTTGACGTTTTCTTCGCGCAAACGACGCAGGATTGCCGGGATCGGAATTTTTACCGGACACACTTCACCGCAGGCGCCGCACAGCGACGAAGCGCTCGGGTGATCCGGGACTTTCGCCAGGCCGACCATGTGCGGGGTGATGATTTTGCCGATCGGTCCCGGGTACACCTCGCCGTAGGTGTGGCCGCCGACGCGGGTGTAGACCGGGCAATGATTCATGCAGGCGCCGCAGCGGATGCAATTCAGGGTCTGGCGCAATTCGCTGTCGGCAAAGGCTTGGCTGCGACCGTTGTCGAGCAGCACCAGATGCACTTCCTGCGGGCCGTCGAGTTCATGTTCCTTGCGCGGGCCGGAGATCATGTTGACGTAGGTGGTGATCGGAATACCCAGCGCCGAGCGGGTCAGCAGCGACAGCAGCGGCACCACGTCGCGCAGGTTTTCCACAACCTTTTCGATGCCGGTAACGGCGATGTGCACCGGTGGCACGGTGGTGGTCATGCGCCCGTTGCCTTCGTTTTCCACCAGCAGCAGGGTGCCGGTTTCGGCGACGGCGAAGTTCACACCGGAGACGCCGATGTCCGCTTCGAAGAATTTCTGCCGCAGGACTCTGCGACCGATCTGAATGAGTTGGTCAACGTCCTTGGTGTATTCCACGCCAAGTTTGTCGTGGAACAAGGACGCGACCTGACCGGCATTCTTGTGGATCGCCGGCATAATGATGTGTGAAGGCTTCTCGTGGTCGAGCTGGACGATGTATTCCCCCATGTCGGACTCCAGGCATTCAACACCTTGAGCCTCGAGGAAATGGTTCATCTCCATCTCTTCGCTGACCATCGATTTGCCCTTGATCACTTGCCGCGCCTCGTGAGCGCGGATGATCGACAAGACGATGCCATTGGCCTCGTCCACCGTTTCCGCCCAGTGCACTGTCACACCGTTGCGGGTCAGGTTCTTTTCCAGTTGCTCGAGCAGGTCGGGCAACTTGGAGAGCGCACGCGCCCTGATCGAGTTGCCCAGGGCGCGCAAATGTTCTCTTTCGTGGGCATCACTGAAAGCGGCTGCCCGCTTGACCATCAGTGAGTCCATGGCCGTGCGGAAGTTGTTCCGCAACTGCTGATCACCCAAAGCGTTGTGCGCCCGGGTGCGGAAATCTTCTTCTACGGCGACCGTAGGAATAATCGCGGAAGTGCTCATTGCGCACCTCCGGTTCGTTGCCACAGAAAGCTGGCGAGATGTTGCCCGCGCAGCGCTTCTTTTTGTTTCTCCAATGCGCCGTTGATGTTCATTAAACAGCCGCAGTCGGCACTCAAGACCTTGTGCGCGCCGGATTCCTTCAACGCTTTGGTCTTGTCAGCCACCATCGCGCCGGAAATGTCTGGCATACGGACGCTGAATGTCCCACCGAAGCCACAGCATTCGCTTTCGTGATCGTGGTTGACCCGTTCCACGTTGCTCAGCTGCGCCAACAACTCGCGGCCGTGCAGGTGGGTGTTCATCTCGCGCCGTGCCGAACACGAAGTGTGCAGCGCGACTTTGACCGGCTCGCCGCTGTCCTTGAGCTGCACCTTGCAGACAAACAGCAGAAACTCAGCCAGTTCATAGGTGCGGGCGGCGAGGGCCTGCACCTGTTTCAACGTCTCCGGCTCGTCCTTGAACAAGTCGGCGTAATGCTCGCGCAGCATGCCCGCGCATGAACCCGACGGCACCACCACCGGATAATCCCCGGCAAACAGCGCCAGTTGCGAGCGCGCGACGGTTCGTGCCTGCTCGGTGTAACCCGAGGTGTAGGCCGGTTGTCCGCAGCAGCTTTGCCCTTGCGGGTACTCGACCTTGATCCCTTCGTGCTCCAGCAAGTGGATCGCGTCCATCCCGGCTTCGGGGTAGAACAGGTCGACCACACACGTGCCGAACAGGTAGACCCGCGACGGTTTCTCGCTGGGGTATTGCCGAGGTTCGGGCAGTGGCGGTGCCACGCGGGTGGCGTTGGGCACAGCGTTGTAAAAAAGCTCGCTCATCAGGCGTGTCTCCGGGTGGTCCCGGTTATCCGTCTGTGGCGGCTGCTGAATATAAAGAGCGTTGCTTTCAGCAGCCTTACAGACCGGGGTGTGAATTGCTGACGCCGGCATCACGAACAGGCGTCGGTTTTTTCTGTGTTTGTTGTAGGTTTAGTGCACCAGCATGCCGGTGAACCAGTAGGCCTGGGCCAGCGTGATCAGACCGACAATCGTTGCAAAGAATAGGCTGTGCTTGAGGGTGAAACGGAACAGATCCGATTCCTTGCCCACCAGGCCGGTCGCCGCGCAGGCCACGGCAATCGACTGTGGCGAGATCATCTTGCCGGTCACGCCGCCGCTGGTATTGGCCGCCACCAGCAGGGTGTCATTGACGCCGATCTGGTGTGCGGTGGTCGCTTGCAACGAACTGAACAGCGCGTTGGACGAGGTATCCGAACCGGTGAGGAACACGCCGAGCCAGCCGAGGAATGGCGAGAAGAACGGGAACGCTGCGCCCGTACCGGCCAGCACCAGGGCCATGGTCGAAGACATGCCGGAGTAGTTGGTGACGAAAGCGAAGGCCAGCACCATGCCGATCGACAGGATCGGCCAGCGCAGTTCGTAGAAGGTCTCTTTCAAAGTGGTCAGACCAGTTTTGAAATTGATCTTCAAGACCAGCATCGAGATCAGCGCGGAGAAGAAAATCGCCGTGCCGGTCGCGGAAATCGGGTCGAGTTTGAACACCGCTGGAATGGCAGTCGGGGTGGCCACGATCGGTGCGGTTTTGATCACCATTTGATCAAGGTGCGGGATCGCGAAGTTGAACACCCAGCTGTACATCGAGCCGCCAGCGGCGAACATCGCTTTGAAAGGCTTCAGCGTCCAGATCGTCACCAGCACGGTCAGAATCAGGAATGGCGACCAGGCTTTGAAAATTTCCCCGAGGCTGTAAGGCGACGCCACAGTGGTGCGTTTCTGGCCGAAACCGCCGACGCTGGCGGTGATCGCTGCGCTCGACGTGGCGCCAGCGATTTGCGCGCCTGCGGTGCGTTTTGGCTGCCAGATTTTCAGGAACAGGGTCAGCGATATCAGGCTGGCCAGCGCCGAGGTGATGTCCGGCAATTCTGGCCCAATGAAGTTCGAAGTGAAGTACTGCGTCACGGCGAAGCTCAGGCCTGCCACCAGCGCCGCCGGCCAGGTTTCACGCACGCCACGCAGGCCGTCCATCATGAACACCAGCCAGAACGGCACGAACAGCGACAGCAGCGGCAGTTGGCGACCGGTCATGGCGCCGATCTTGAACGCATCAATGCCGGTCACTTGCCCGGCAACAATGATTGGAATCCCCAAGGCGCCGAAGGCAACCGGTGCGGTATTGGCGATCAGGCACAGGCCGGCGGCATATAGCGGGTTGAAACCCAGGCCGACCAGCAGCGCGGCAGTAATCGCCACGGGCGCGCCGAAACCGGCGGCACCTTCCAGAAATGCACCGAAGCAGAAACCGATCAGCAGCACCTGCAGGCGCTGGTCGTCGGTGATCGACAGCACCGAACTGCGAATGACCTCGAA
>NZ_QAIU01000499.1:25225-46907 GCF_003061205.1 Pseudomonas sp. HMWF006 | reverse complement strand
GACCACTCTTGACCGTCAGTTTGTAGAGGAACACCGCCGCCACAATGATCCAGGCAATCGGCCACAGACCATAGGCAAAGCCGTATCCGGCCGCAGCGAGGGCCATGTCGACCGGCATGTGGAAGGCGAAAATCGCCACAGCAATCGACAAGGCGAGCGTGATGCTGCCGGCCACATGACCTTTGAGGCGGAACACCGCCAGCGCGAGGAAAAAGAAAACGATGGGAATGACGGCCGCGAGAGCGGACACGCCGAGACTGCCGAGCGGGCTGTAGAGCTGTTGCCAGGTTTGCATATGGGGTGGCCCCTAATTGTTGTTGGTCAGGCACTGTCAGCGTTCTTGGTTAATTGGTAATACCAATTTACAATCGCTGTTGGCTAGGGTAAAAGCCTTGATGGCGGTGTGTCAATTTGCCGCCCTAAAACTTTTGTCGAACAAGCGGTGCAGATGGCAACTGATCCGGTTCGGGCAGGTGGTGTTTGGTAGGTGTCGGCAAGGCGCCGATAGGCCAGAATAGAGAGCCCGGCGAGCGGTCGGGGTCGTGGAGAAATGAGCTATGGGGTTTGATCAGATTCGGCAGCGCCGTTTGTCTGACGATATTGTCGAGCGACTCGAGGGGATGATTCTCGAGGGCACGCTGAAGTCGGGGGAGCGGCTTCCGGCGGAACGCACGCTGGCCGAACAATTTGGCGTATCACGGCCGTCGCTGCGCGAGGCGATCCAGAAACTGGCGGCCAAAGGCTTGCTGGTCAGTCGTCAGGGCGGTGGCAACTATGTGGTGGAAAGTCTCGGTTCGACCTTCAGTGATCCACTGCTGCAACTGCTCGAAAGCAATCCCGAGGCGCAGCGCGATTTACTGGAATTTCGGCACACTCTGGAGGCATCGTGCGCCTATTACGCGGCATTGCGTGCCACCGATGTCGACCGTGAGCGGCTGACCGCCGCGTTCGAGGAGTTGCAGGATTGTTATTCGCGTCACGACGAAGTCAGTCGGGCAGAAGAGGGCGCGGCGGACGCAAAATTCCATCTGGCGATTGCCGAGGCCAGTCATAACGCGGTGTTGCTGCACACCATCCGCGGGCTGTTCGATCTGCTCAAACGTAACGTCGTGACCAACATCGGCGGCATGTACAAACAGCGCACGGAAACCCGCGACATGCTGATCACTCAGCACCGGGAATTGTATCTGGCGATCATCGAAGGTCGCGCGGAGCAGGCGCGGGAAGTGTCCAGTCGGCACATTCTGTATGTGCAGGAAGTGCTGGAAGAGGTGCGGCAGGAGGTTCAGCGCATGGCCCGGGCGGAGCGGCGCAAGGGGATGTGATCAGTTACTTCGGTGTTGATGCTGCAATAGCTTTCGCGAGCAAGCTCGCTCCCACATTGAAATGCATTCCAAGGTGGGAGCGAGCTTGCTCGCGAATACGCTCTAAAGGCAGAAGAAATCAGTCTTCCTTGCCCTTGTTGCGCACGGCGCGCTGCAATTCGCGACCGGCATCGCGCTCGCGCTCGGTGTCGCGCTTGTCGTATTCCTTCTTGCCCTTGCCCAGAGCAATTTCGCACTTGACCATGTGCTTGCTCCAGTACCAGGACAGGCATACGCAGGCGTAACCCTTTTGCTGCACGGCGGCGGCGAGTTTTTCCAGCTCGCGGCGGTTGAGCAGCAATTTGCGTGTGCGCACCGGGTCTGCGATGACGTGGGTGCTTGCGGTCATCAGAGGCGTGATGTGGCTGCCGAGCAGCCACGCTTCGCCATCCTTGAGCAGGACATAGCTGTCGACCAGCTGTAGCTTGCTTGCCCGCAGACTTTTTACTTCCCAGCCGGCCAGGACCAGACCAGCCTCGAACTTGTGCTCGATGAAGTAATCGTGTCGCGCCTTTTTGTTCTGCGCGATGGTCCCTGTTGGGTGTTTCTTCTGTTTAGCCATAGGGGCGGCATTATATGGAGTTGTTCCGCTGTCGGCTACGGTGATGCTGCGTGCTTGAGCAGGTTGAGTGAATCCCGGACAATGCGGCCTCTTTTTCTAACGCTTGGGCGTGATAAACGATGTCGACAGACAAGGTTTCTGTCCACGGCAGTTGGGCTAGCCGCTGGGTATTCATACTCGCCGCGACCGGTTCGGCCGTGGGACTGGGTAGTATCTGGAAATTCCCCTACATGGTCGGGGTCTACGGCGGCGGTGCCTTTGTGCTGATGTTTCTGGCGTGCATCGCGCTGATCGGTGTCCCGGTCATGCTCGCTGAAACCCTGATCGGTCGTCGCGCCCGGCAAAGTCCGGCGAACGCCCTGAAGGTCCTGGCGCTCGATGCCGGGCATTCGGCCAAGTGGTCGTGGGGCGCCTTTGCCGGGATGATCACGGCGCTGCTGATCCTGTCTTTCTATAGTGTGGTCGGCGGCTGGTCGCTGGATTACATCGTCGACATGGGGCGCGGGGACTTTCAGGGCGCCACGGCCGACCAGGTCGGCGCTTATTTCGGCAAGGTCATTGCCGATCCGTGGCGCCTGACACTTTGGCACACGATTTTCATGCTGCTGTCGGCGGTGGTGATCGCCAAAGGGGTGGTCGCCGGGCTTGAGCGCAGCCTGCGCATCATGATGCCGCTGCTGTTCGTGATGGTGCTGGTGCTGCTGGGTTACAGCATGACCACCGGGCATTTCATGGAAGGCGTGCATTTCATGTTCGACTTCCACCCGGAAAAAGTCCTCGACGGCTTGTTGCCGGCCATGGGCCACGCGTTCTTCTCGCTGAGCGTCGGTGTCGGCTCGATCATGATCTACGGCGCCTACATGCCTAAGGATGCGTCGCTGTCCGGTACGGTGGTCGGCGTCGCACTGCTCGATACCTTTGTGTCGCTGGTGGCCGGTCTGGCGCTGTTCCCGATTGTGTTTGCCGGCGGACTGAACCCTAGCGAAGGCCCAGGCCTGATGTTCGTCAGCCTGCCATTTGCTTTTGGTAACGTGGCATTCGGTCAGTTGATGGGCGTGGTGTTCTTTGTGCTGGTGGCGATTGCGGCGTGGAGTTCGGCGATTTCCCTGCTGGAGCCGATGGTGGCCTATCTGGTTGAGCGCACGAAAATCAGCCGCGCCTGGGTTACTTTCTGGCTGGCATTCATTTGCTGGTTCGTTGGTCTGGGCACGGTGTTCTCCTTCAATATCTGGAAGGAGGCCAAATTTTTCGTGAACGAAGGCGGAATGTTCCATCTCTACCAATGGGGGGCGGCGGGCGGTCTGGACTTCTTCGGCGTGATCGATTTCTTCACCTCGCGGATCATGCTGCCGCTCGGTGGTCTGTGTTTTGTGCTGTTTGCCGGTTGGGTGATGGGGCGTGAGGCGGTGCGTGACGAGTTGTCGATTCGCAATCCGGCGCTGTTTGCCCTGTCTTTGTTCTTGATGCGCTACGTGGCGCCTATCGGCATTCTTGTAGTATTTGCCGCTCAGCTCTGGAAGTAACGCTTACATGACGACACATATTCAACGATCAGCGCTGCTGCCGTACCCGGCGCAATTTCTCTACGACCTGGTCAACGACGTGGCGCGTTATCCGGAGTTTCTGCCGTGGTGCTCGTCTGCCGAAGTGCTGGAAAGCTCGCCGGAACATATGCGCGCCAGCGTCGGCGTGGCCAAGGGTGGACTCAGTCAGCACTTTGTGACGCGTAATACGCTGGTGCCGGGGCAAACGATCGAGATGAACCTTGAAGAAGGTCCGTTTAATCAGCTGCACGGTGTCTGGGTGTTCAAGGCGTTGAATGAGAAGGCTTGCAAGATCAGCCTGGATCTTTCCTTCGACTACGCCGGGCCTTTGGTGCGTGCGACCTTGGGGCCGCTGTTCAATCAGGCTGCGAATACCCTGGTGGACGCGTTCTGCCAGCGCGCCAAGCAGATGCATGGTTGAGCCGGTGATCGAGATAGAGGTCGTGTATGCGGCCGTTGATCGTCAGGTTTTGCGTACCGTCAGCGTGGCTGAAGGTTCGACAATACGGGCTGCGGTGCTCGCCTCGGGCATCGGTGAGGCGTTTCCCGAGCTGAATCTGGCGGATTGCCCTTTGGGGATCTTTGGCAAAGTGGTTGCCGATCCTCAGGTTCGCCTGGTTCAGGCGGGGGATCGTATTGAGATTTATCGCCCGTTGCTCGCTGACCCGAAAGAGGTACGGCGCTTGCGCGCAGCCAAGGCTGCCGAGGCGAAAGCTCGAAATCAGTGAGAATGCCAAACGGCAGACAATAAAAAACCCGGAATTTCCGGGTTTTTTATTGCGTCGCAAATTATTGCGGCGAGGTGTCCAGGGGCTCTGGTGTCGGAACCGGAACGGTTTCTACACCATCGACGTCCTTCTGGATTTGATCCAGCAAGGAACCTGGCTTGACCGGTTTTTCCGGTTTTGGCTTCTCGGCGTTTTCAGCAGGAGCGGTCACCTTGGTGCCACTGTCCTTGCCGAGAATGGCTTCGTCACGGCTGACGCCCGGCATAAAGTCACCGGACAGGCTGACAAGCTGGTCGTTTGAGTTGAAAATAACGCTGACGCGTTCCTGTTGGCGTTCACCGCCACCCGGTTGCAGGCTGTACAGATAATCCCAGCGATCGGCATGGAACGTGTCGACAAGCAGAGGGTTGCCCATGATAAACCGTACTTGCGGCCGGGTCATTCCCGGGCGTAACTGGTCTATCATGTCCTGCGTGACGACATTGCCCTGCTGGATGTCGATTTTGTAAACCCCGGGGAATGAACAACCGGCGAGTGCGAGCAGTCCCACAAAGGTGAAACTGGTTAGCAAGAGCTTGGTGTTTTGCATCGGTGGGCGACTTCCACTATCTTGGCTGGGACAACGTAAACGCCGATCATACCCGCATTAAGAGAAGCTGCGAAGCAGCATCGCGAGAAAGCTGACCATGGTTGAAAATAGCGAACTACGCAAAGCCGGCCTCAAAGTGACCCTGCCACGGGTCAAGATCCTGCAAATGCTCGACTCTACCGAGCAGCGTCACATGAGTGCCGAGGACGTCTACAAGGCGTTGATGGAAGCGGGCGAGGACGTCGGTCTGGCCACGGTTTACCGTGTTCTGACCCAGTTCGAAGCTGCTGGCCTCGTGGTCCGTCACAACTTCGACGGTGGCCACGCGGTATTTGAATTGGCCGACGGCGGCCACCACGATCATATGGTCAACGTGGAAACCGGTGAGGTCGTCGAATTCGTCAGCCCGGAAATCGAAAAGCTCCAGAAGGCAATTGCCGAGGAGCACGGTGTTGATCTGGTAGATCACAATCTGGTGCTGTACGTACGCAAGAAAAAGTAAGCATGTCGCGCGAATTTCAGGTTCGCGAAACGAACGAAGGCGACCCAAGGGTCGCCTTCGTGCTTTCTGTCGTACCTGTTTCGGCGCTCAGGCTTTCGCGGTAACGACCATCTTCTTGGCGTGCGCCAGCGACTCCTTGGTCAGGTCGATCCCGCCCAGCATCCGTGCAACCTCTTCTATGCGGTCGTTTTTGCTCAATTTGGAAACGGCGGTATGCGTCGCCTGTTCGCCGCGCACCTTGTGCACGAACAGATGTTGATGCCCTTGCGCCGCCACTTGCGGCAAGTGCGTCACGGTCAGGACCTGCCCGCGTTCGCCGAGCCGACGCAACAACTGGCCGACGATTTCAGCGGTTGGCCCGCCAATCCCCACATCCACTTCGTCGAATACCAGGGTCGGTACGCGAGAGGTTTGCGCGGTGATCACCTGAATCGCCAGGCTGATCCGCGACAGCTCACCACCGGAGGCCACTTTCGCCAGTGCCTTGAGCGGCTGGCCGGGGTTGGCGCTGACCAGCAGCTCGACCTGTTCGAGGCCGTTAGGCAATAGTTCGTCACTGCTATTGGCCCGCAGTTCGATGGTGAATCGACCACCAGGCATGCCCAGGCGCTGAATTTCCTGCTCAACCGCGCTGGCGAGACTGCCGGCGGCCTGATGGCGCAGATCGCTCAGCTCTCGGGCTTTTTCCTGATAGTGGCGGGTATAGGAAGCCAGTTCCTCGCCCAGGCGCTCGATGGATTCATCGTTGGCGTTGAGGGTTTCTATTTCATCCAGCAGCTTTTGCTGCATTTCTCCGACTTCGGTCGGCTGGATCCGGTGCTTGCGAGCCAAGGTATAGATCGCGTCGAGGCGCTCCTCCAAATATTGCAGGCGGGCCGGGTCGGCATCGAAGTTATCGAGGAAGCGATTGAGCTCGCCGACGGCTTCTTCCACTTGAATCTGCGCGCTGGTGAGCAGGCTGCTGGCTTCGCCCAGTGCGCCGACCGAGTTGTTCACGCTCGACAGGCGATTGAGGCTGGCGGTCAGCGCGTTCAGCACATTGCCGGAATCGCTCTCGCTGCATTGCTCGACCACTTGTCGGCAAATGCCCAGCAGGGTCTCGGCGTTTGTCAGGTTCTTGTGTTCCTGCTCCAGTTGCTCGAGTTCGTTTTCGCCGAGGCCGAGATTCTCCAGTTCTTCCAGCTGATAGCTGAGCAGTTGGTGGCGAGCGCGTTGCTCGTCGCCGGAGTTGGACAGTCGCTCAAGCTCCTGACGCGTCTGGCGCCAGCGCTGGGCGGCCAGTTGAACCTGACGGGCCAGGTCGGTGGCGCCTGCATATTCGTCGAGCAAACGGCGATGAGTATCGGTCTTCAGCAGCGACTGGTGTTCATGCTGGCTGTGGATGTCGATCAACAACTCGCCGAGCGACTTCAGATCGCCGAGCGGGCAGGGCGTGCCATTGATATAGCCGCGGGAACGACCTTCGGAGGTGATGACCCGTCGCAGGATGCACGGGCCGTCGATGTCCAGGTCGCGCTCGGCCAGCCAGGCATGGGCTTCAGGGATGTCGACCAGGTCGAAGGTGGCGAGGATGTCGGCCTTGTCGGCGCCGGGGCGAACCACGCCGCTGTCGGCGCGATCGCCGAGGGTCAGGCCCAGAGCGTCGAGCATGATCGACTTGCCGGCGCCGGTTTCCCCTGTGATCACGCTCATCCCGCGATCAAGTTCGAGATCGAGATGTTCAACGATGGCGTAGTTGTGTACGGACAGGTGCACCAGCATGAAGGCCGCTCCCAGGCTTAAGGTCTGGTTATTTATACAGTGTTTTGTTTCGGGCTGACAATGCCCTTCCTTAGCTCGATTTGCTTGAACTCAAAAACTGCTTAGCGCATCCGGTAATGAGAATGCGGCACTTTTTTGTAGGGTTAATCATCGACAGCCCTTGAAGCCTGATTTTGCGGCCCCATATATCGGGGCAGAAGCGCGAGTCAGGCTCGCGGACGAAATTGAAAGGAGAATTCTATGGCTGACGAACAGACAGTAGATACGCAAAACCCAGAAGCCAATCAGGCGCCCGAAGGCTCGGGTGACGACCTGGCGACCCGTGTACAAGTGCTCGAAGAGCAATTGGCCGCCGCGCAGGATCAGTCTCTGCGTGTAGCTGCCGATCTGCAGAACGTCCGTCGCCGTGCCGAACAGGATGTCGAGAAGGCGCACAAGTTTGCGCTGGAAAAATTCGCCGGCGACCTGCTGCCGATCGTCGACAGCCTGGAGCGCGGTCTCGAGCTGTCGAGCCCGGACGACGAAAGCATCCGTCCGATGCGTGAAGGCATCGAACTGACCTTGAAAATGTTCCACGACACCCTCAAGCGTTATCAGCTTGAAGCGATCGACCCGCATGGCGAACCGTTCAACGCCGTTCATCATCAGGCGATGGCCATGCAAGAAAGTGCCGACGTAGAGCCGAACAGCGTTCTGAAGGTGTTCCAGAAGGGTTATCAGCTCAACGGTCGCCTGTTGCGTCCGGCCATGGTTGTGGTCAGCAAGGCGCCAGCGCCAATTTCGCCTTCGATTGACGAGAAGGCTTGAAATTAGCCGCAAGGCCCCCATTTAGAAGTCAAGCGTTTAAGTATTACCGCAGTTAGCCACCACTGCTGCGGCAACAAAATCCAAAGTTTCGGGAGAGTGAACATGGGCAAAATTATCGGTATCGACCTGGGGACTACCAACTCCTGCGTCTCCGTGCTGGAAAACGGCAAGGCCAAGGTTATTGAGAACGCTGAAGGCGCGCGCACCACGCCGTCGATCATCGCTTACGCCAACGATGGCGAAATCCTGGTAGGTCAGTCGGCCAAGCGTCAGGCAGTGACCAACCCGCACAACACCCTGTACGCAGTAAAGCGTCTGATCGGTCGTCGTTTCGACGAAGAAGTTGTGCAAAAAGACATCCAGATGGTCCCTTACAAGATCGTCAAGGCTGACAACAACGACGCCTGGGTAGAAGTGAACGGCCAGAAAATGGCACCGCCACAAATCTCGGCTGAAATCCTGAAGAAGATGAAGAAGACCGCCGAAGACTACCTCGGCGAGCCAGTGACCGAAGCGGTAATCACCGTTCCGGCCTACTTCAACGACAGCCAGCGTCAGGCGACCAAAGACGCCGGCCGCATTGCCGGTCTGGACGTTAAACGTATCATCAACGAACCAACCGCAGCTGCTCTGGCTTACGGTATGGACAAGGCCAAGGGCGATCACACCGTGATCGTTTACGACTTGGGTGGCGGTACTTTCGACGTTTCCGTGATCGAGATCGCTGAAGTTGACGGCGAGCACCAGTTCGAAGTGTTGGCCACCAACGGTGACACCTTCCTCGGCGGTGAAGATTTCGACATTCGTCTGATCGACTACCTCGTTGACGAATTCAAGAAAGAAAGCGGCATGAACCTCAAAGGTGACCCGCTGGCCATGCAGCGCCTGAAAGAAGCCGCTGAGAAAGCCAAGATCGAGCTGTCGTCCGCTCAGTCGACCGACGTCAACCTGCCGTACATCACTGCAGACGCGACCGGTCCTAAGCACCTGAACGTGAAGATCTCGCGTGCCAAGCTCGAAGCACTGGTTGAAGACCTGGTTCAGCGCACCATCGAGCCTTGCCGCATCGCCATGAAAGACGCCGGTATCGACGTTGGCGCGATCAACGACGTGATTCTGGTCGGCGGTCAGACCCGTATGCCACTGGTGCAGAAACTGGTGACCGATTTCTTCGGTAAAGAAGCTCGTAAAGACGTTAACCCGGACGAAGCAGTTGCCATGGGTGCTGCCATCCAGGGCGCGGTTCTGGCCGGTGACGTGAAAGACGTTCTGCTGCTCGACGTCAGCCCGCTGACCCTGGGTATCGAAACCATGGGTGGCGTGATGACCGCGCTGATCGAGAAAAACACCACGATTCCTACCAAGAAATCGCAAGTGTTCTCGACTGCCGACGACAACCAGGGCGCTGTGACCATTCACGTCCTGCAAGGTGAGCGTAAGCAAGCGGCGCAGAACAAGTCTCTGGGCAAGTTCGACCTGGCCGACATTCCACCTGCTCCACGTGGCGTGCCGCAGATCGAAGTGACCTTCGACATCGACGCCAACGGCATCCTGCACGTCGGCGCGAAAGACAAGGCGACCGGCAAGACTCAGTCGATCGTGATCAAGGCCAACTCCGGTCTGTCCGACGAAGAGATCGAGCGCATGGTGCGTGACGCCGAGGCGAATGCCGAGGAAGACCGCAAGTTCGAAGAGCTGGCCGCTGCCCGTAACCAGGGTGATGCTCTGGTTCACTCGACGCGCAAAATGGTTGCTGACGCGGGCGACAAAGTCACCGCTGAAGAGAAGACCGCGATCGAAGCTGCCGTGGTTGCACTGGAAGCCGCTGTAAAAGGCGACGACAAGGCTGCCATCGAAGCCAAGGTTGAAGAGCTGTCGAAAGTCTCGGCTCCGGTTGCCCAGAAGATGTACGCCGAACAGGCTCAGCCTGCTGAAGGCGCGGCGCCGCACGACGAGAAAGCTGAAAAGGCCGACGATGTTGTCGATGCCGAGTTTGAAGAAGTCAAAGACCACAAGTAAGTTGTTGGTCGGCCGGTTGACTGCCTTGCGGCGGTGACTGGTAGGATGTCGCCGCGCGGGAGCTTGCTCCCGCGTTGGCGTATCTGGAATACGTGAATTTTTACAACATGCGACAAGCCTCGCGTGTTGCTGGTATGGCCGGGAATGCTCCTGCTTTCCGCGCCGCAAGTACCACAAGAAACAAAGACCAGGATCGTTGAATTGACGTGAGTTGGGTCCGGGCCTGTATTGGGGCTCAACGAGTTTGGCCATCCTCAGGAGGGGTTTGCCGGACGTCCTCAAGAGTGCAAAGAACTTATGGCAAAGCGTGACTATTACGAAGTGTTGGGTGTTGAGCGTGGATCCAGCGACGCGGACTTGAAGAAGGCCTATCGCCGCCTGGCGATGAAGCATCACCCGGACCGTAATCCCGATGACAAAGCGTCGGAAGAACTGTTCAAAGAGGCCAATGAGGCCTACGAAGTATTGTCCGATTCCAGCAAGCGCGCGGCCTACGACCAATACGGTCATGCCGGCGTCGACCCGAGCATGGGTGGCGGTGGCGCCGGTTTCGGCGGGCAGAACTTCTCTGACATCTTTGGCGATGTCTTCAGTGACTTCTTCGGTGGCGGTCGCGGCGGTTCCCGTGGTGGCGCCCAGCGTGGCAGCGATTTGCGCTACACCCTGGAGCTGAATCTGGAAGAAGCGGTACGCGGCACCACCGTGAACATCCGCGTTCCGACACTGGTCAACTGCAAGCCGTGTGACGGTTCCGGCGCGAAGAAAGGCTCGTCGCCGTCGACGTGCCCGACCTGCGGCGGCATCGGCCAGGTGCGCATGCAGCAAGGCTTCTTCTCGGTACAACAGACCTGCCCGCGTTGCCATGGCCAGGGCAAGATCATTTCCGATCCGTGCGACTCTTGCCACGGCGACGGTCGTGTCGAAGAGTACAAGACCCTGTCGGTCAAAGTGCCGGCCGGCGTCGATACCGGTGACCGCATTCGTCTGTCCGGCGAAGGTGAGGCGGGTACGCAGGGTGGTCCGACGGGCGATCTGTATGTCGTCATCAATGTGCGCGAGCACGACATCTTCCAGCGTGATGGCAAGCATCTGTTCTGCGAAGTGCCGATCAGCTTCGTCGATGCGGCATTGGGCGGCGAGCTGGAAATTCCGACCCTCGACGGTCGCGTCAAACTGAAAATCCCCGAAGGCACCCAGACCGGCAAGCAGTTCCGCGTGCGTGGCAAAGGCGTGGCGCCAGTGCGTGGCGGCGGTGCGGGCGATCTGATGTGCCGCGTGGCCGTGGAAACCCCGGTCAACCTGAACCGTCGTCAGCGCGAACTGCTGGAAGAGTTCCGCAGCTCCCTGGCCGACGACAACAGCCACTCGCCGAAAACCACCGGTTGGTTCGACGGTGTAAAGCGCTTCTTCGGCGATTTGTAAGGAGTCCGCATGCGACGTATTGCAGTGATGGGCGCCGCCGGGCGCATGGGCAAAACCCTGATTGAAGCGGTGCAGCAAACGCCGGGTGCCGGTCTGACGGCGGCGGTGGATCGTCCCGACAGCACGCTGGTCGGTGCGGATGCCGGTGAGCTGGCAGCGCTGGGCCGTATCGGTGTGCCGTTGTCCGGTGATCTGGATCGCGTGGTCGAAGAGTTCGACGTGCTGATCGACTTCACTCACCCGACCGTGACCCTCAAGAATCTCGCGTTCTGCCGCAAGCACGGCAAGGCGATGATCATCGGCACGACCGGTTTCAGTGTCGAAGAAAAGCAATTGCTGGCCGAAGCGGGCAAGGACATTCCAATTGTCTTCGCCGCCAACTTCAGTGTGGGTGTCAACCTGTGCCTGAAACTGCTCGACACGGCTGCGCGGGTGCTGGGTGATGATGTCGATATCGAAATCATGGAAGCTCACCATCGCCACAAGGTCGATGCGCCGTCGGGCACCGCTGTGCGCATGGGTGAAGTGATTGCCGATGCGTTGGGGCGTGACCTGAAAAAGGTCGCGGTCTACGGGCGCGAAGGTCAGACCGGTGCGCGTGAGCGTGAAACCATTGGTTTCGCTACCGTGCGTGCGGGCGACATCGTGGGTGATCACACCGTGCTGTTCGCCGCTGATGGCGAGCGTGTCGAGATCACGCACAAGGCATCGAGCCGCATGACGTTCGCCAAAGGCGCGGTACGTGCGGCGCTGTGGCTGGACGGTCGTGAGCCGGGTCTGTACGACATGCAAGACGTACTCGACCTGCGTTAAACCCCTGTTGAACCCGGTGCAAACGCCCTGTTTGCGCCGGTTTTTCCCGCTGAGCGACGACCTGTCGCATTCTCCGGCCTTTTAGGCTCTTTAGCGGTGGACCAAAAAAGCCTTTTTCTGTAAGCTACAGCTTTAGTGTGTCCACTAAAAGCGCGCAGAATAATTCAGTGAACAAGCGGGGTGACGTGTCCATACGTCACTCCGCTTTTTTACAACCTGCGATTGCCCTTTCATGCGTTATTTACGGGAGGTCTTCTTGACTAAGCCAGCCATACTCGCCCTTGCTGATGGCAGCATTTTTCGCGGCGAAGCCATTGGAGCCGACGGTCAAACCGTTGGTGAGGTGGTGTTCAACACCGCAATGACCGGCTATCAGGAAATCCTTACCGATCCTTCCTACGCCCAACAGATCGTGACCCTGACTTACCCGCACATCGGCAACACCGGCACCACGCCGGAAGACGCCGAGTCCGACCGCGTCTGGTCCGCTGGCCTGGTCATTCGTGACCTGCCGCTGGTAGCGAGCAACTGGCGTAACACGATGTCCCTGTCCGACTACCTGAAAGCCAACAATGTTGTGGCGATCGCCGGTATCGACACCCGTCGCCTGACCCGCATCCTGCGTGAAAAAGGCGCACAGAACGGCTGCATCATGGCCGGCGACAACATCTCCGAAGAAGCTGCAATCGCCGCCGCGCAAGGCTTCCCGGGCCTCAAGGGCATGGACCTGGCGAAAGTCGTCAGCACCAAGACTCAATACGAATGGCGCTCGACTGTCTGGGATCTGAAGACCGACAGCCACGCGACCATCGACGCTTCCGAGCTGCCTTACCACGTGGTTGCCTACGACTACGGCGTCAAGCTGAACATCCTGCGCATGCTGGTCGAGCGCGGCTGCCGCGTCACCGTGGTGCCGGCACAAACTCCGGCTGCCGACGTACTGGCACTGAAGCCGGACGGCGTGTTTCTGTCCAACGGCCCTGGTGATCCGGAGCCTTGCGACTACGCGATCAAGGCGATCAAGGAAGTGCTGGAAACCGAAATCCCGGTATTCGGCATCTGCCTCGGTCACCAGTTGCTGGCTCTGGCCTCCGGCGCCAAGACCCTGAAAATGGGCCACGGCCACCACGGTGCCAACCACCCGGTACAGGATCTCGACACTGGCGTCGTGATGATCACCAGCCAGAACCACGGCTTCGCGGTAGACGAAGAAACCTTGCCGGCCAACGTGCGTGCGATCCACAAATCGCTGTTCGACGGTACCCTGCAAGGCATCGAGCGCACCGACAAGAGCGCGTTCAGCTTCCAGGGTCACCCTGAAGCGAGCCCGGGCCCGAACGACGTGGCGCCACTGTTTGACCGCTTCATCAACGAGATGGCCAAGCGACGCTAAGCGTTCGCCTTGAGACTGTAGAGAGAAGCCCCTCGAGGGCGGCCCCGACCCCGGCGGCCCCTTCGAGGCTTCAGAAATCGATCAAGACGGCTTGCCGACTGACCTGCGGATTTGAGTGACAAACCCATGCCAAAACGTACAGACATTAAAAGCATCCTGATTCTCGGCGCTGGCCCGATCGTTATCGGCCAGGCCTGCGAATTCGACTACTCCGGCGCCCAGGCTTGTAAAGCCCTGCGCGAAGAGGGTTACCGCGTCATCCTGGTGAACTCCAACCCGGCCACCATCATGACCGACCCGGACATGGCCGACGCCACCTACATCGAGCCGATCAAGTGGCAGACCGTTGCCAAGATCATCGAAAAAGAGCGTCCGGACGCGGTACTGCCAACCATGGGCGGCCAGACGGCTCTGAACTGCGCCCTGGACCTGGAACGCGAAGGCGTTCTGGAGAAGTTCGGCGTAGAAATGATCGGCGCCAACGCCGACACCATCGACAAGGCTGAAGACCGTTCGCGTTTCGACAAGGCGATGAAGTCCATCGGCCTGGCGTGCCCGCGTTCCGGTATCGCCCACAGCATGGAAGAAGCCAACGCGGTTCTCGAAACCCTGGGCTTCCCGTGCATCATCCGTCCGTCCTTCACCATGGGCGGCACCGGTGGCGGTATCGCATACAACCGTGAAGAGTTCGAAGAAATCTGCGCTCGCGGTCTGGACCTGTCGCCGACCAAGGAACTGCTGATCGACGAATCGCTGATCGGCTGGAAAGAATATGAAATGGAAGTTGTCCGCGACAAAAAGGACAACTGCATCATCGTCTGCTCGATCGAGAACTTCGACCCGATGGGCGTGCACACCGGTGACTCGATCACTGTTGCTCCGGCACAGACCCTGACCGACAAGGAATACCAGATCCTGCGTAACGCCTCCCTGGCGGTACTGCGCGAGATCGGCGTCGAGACTGGCGGTTCCAACGTGCAATTCGGTATCTGCCCGAACACTGGCCGTATGGTCGTGATCGAAATGAACCCGCGTGTATCGCGCTCCTCGGCGCTGGCTTCGAAAGCCACCGGTTTCCCGATCGCCAAAGTCGCGGCCAAGCTGGCTGTGGGTTACACCCTCGACGAACTGTCGAACGACATCACCGGCGGCAAGACCCCGGCGTCCTTCGAGCCGTCGATCGACTACGTCGTGACCAAGCTGCCACGCTTCGCCTTCGAAAAATTCGCCAAGGCTGACGCACGTCTGACCACTCAGATGAAGTCGGTCGGTGAAGTCATGGCCATCGGCCGGACCTTCCAGGAATCCCTGCAGAAAGCCCTGCGCGGCCTGGAAGTGGGCGTTTGCGGTCTGGACGAGAAGCTCGACCTGAGCAATCCGGAAAGCATGAGCGTGCTCAAGCGCGAACTGACCGTGCCGGGTGCCGAGCGCATCTGGTACGTGGCAGACGCTTTCCGTGCCGGCATGACTGTCGAAGAAATCTTCGCCATGAACATGATCGACCCTTGGTTCCTGGTGCAGATCGAAGATCTCATCAAGGACGAAGAGAAGGTCAAGACCCTCGGTCTGTCCGCGATCGACCGCGATCTGATGTTCAAGCTCAAGCGCAAAGGCTTCTCCGATCAGCGCCTGGCCAAGCTGCTGGGTGTGACCGAGAAAAACCTGCGTACTCACCGCCAGAAGCTGGAAGTATTCCCGGTCTACAAGCGCGTTGACACCTGCGCCGCCGAGTTCGCCACCGACACCGCGTACCTCTACTCGACGTACGAGGAAGAGTGCGAAGCCGCACCGTCGGGTCGTGACAAGATCATGATCCTGGGCGGCGGTCCGAACCGTATCGGCCAAGGCATCGAGTTCGACTACTGCTGCGTACATGCTGCCCTCGCACTGCGCGAAGACGGCTACGAAACCATCATGGTCAACTGCAACCCGGAAACCGTTTCCACTGACTACGACACTTCCGACCGCCTGTACTTCGAGCCGGTTACCCTGGAAGACGTGCTGGAAATCTGCCGCGTCGAGAAGCCGAAAGGCGTGATCGTCCAGTACGGCGGCCAGACTCCGCTGAAACTGGCGCGAGCCCTGGAAGCCGCTGGCGTGCCGATCATCGGTACCAGCCCTGACGCCATTGACCGTGCCGAAGACCGTGAGCGCTTCCAGCAAATGGTTGAGCGCCTGAACCTGCGTCAGCCGCCAAACGCCACAGTGCGCAGCGAAGACGAAGCCGTTCGTGCTGCCGCCAAGATCGGTTACCCGCTGGTGGTGCGCCCGTCCTACGTATTGGGCGGTCGTGCGATGGAAATCGTGTACAAGGAAGACGAACTCAAGCGCTACCTGCGTGACGCGGTGCAAGTGTCCAACGACAGCCCGGTGCTGCTCGACCACTTCCTCAACTGCGCCATCGAGATGGACGTGGATGCGGTCTGCGACGGCAAAGACGTGGTGATCGGCGCGATCATGCAGCACATCGAACAGGCGGGCGTTCACTCCGGTGACTCCGCGTGCTCGCTGCCGCCTTACTCGCTGCCGGCGCACATCCAGGACGAGATGCGCGAACAGGTCAAGAAAATGGCCCTGGAACTGGGCGTTGTCGGCCTGATGAACGTGCAGCTGGCGCTGCAGGGCGAAGACATCTACGTCATTGAAGTCAACCCGCGCGCTTCCCGTACTGTGCCGTTCGTTTCCAAGTGCATCGGTGTCTCCCTGGCCATGATCGCTGCGCGCGTGATGGCCGGTAAGACCCTGCAGGAAATCGGCTTCACCAAAGAAATCATCCCGAACTTCTACAGCGTGAAAGAGGCGGTGTTCCCGTTCGCCAAATTCCCTGGTGTGGACCCGATCCTCGGCCCAGAGATGAAGTCCACCGGTGAAGTGATGGGCGTCGGCGACACTTTCGGTGAAGCTTTCGCCAAGGCCCAGATGGGCGCCAGCGAAGTGCTGCCGACTGGTGGTACCGCGTTCATCAGCGTGCGTGACGATGACAAGCCTCTGGTTGCAGGCGTGGCCCGTGATCTGATCAACTTGGGCTTCGAAGTGGTTGCCACTGCCGGGACTGCCAAGCTGATCGAAGCCGCAGGCCTGAAAGTGCGCCGTGTGAACAAGGTGACCGAGGGTCGTCCGCACGTGGTCGACATGATCAAGAATGACGAAGTCACGCTGATCATCAACACCACTGAAGGTCGTCAGTCGATCGCTGATTCGTACTCCATTCGTCGTAATGCCCTGCAGCACAAGATTTACTGCACCACGACCATTGCTGCGGGCGAAGCTATCTGTGAAGCGCTGAAGTTCGGTCCCGAGAAGACCGTACGCCGCTTGCAGGATCTACACGCAGGATTGAAGGCATGAGCATAACCAAGTACCCAATGACTGTTCAGGGCGCTCGCGCCCTGGAAGAAGAGCATGCTCACCTGACCAAGGTCGTCCGTCCGAAGCTCAGCCAGGATATCGGTACGGCCCGCGAGTTGGGTGACTTGAAAGAAAACGCTGAATACCATGCCGCCCGCGAACAGCAAGGCATGGTCGAGGCGCGGATTCGTGACATCGAAGGCCGGATTCAGAATCAGGTCATCATTGACGTCACGACCATTGCGCACACTGGCAAAGTGATCTTCGGGACCACCGTCGAAATCGCTAACGTCGAGACGGATGAAAGCGTCACTTACCACATCGTGGGTGAGGATGAGGCTGACTTCAAACTCGGCAAGATTTCGGTCGGCTCGCCGCTGGCCCGTGCCTTGATCGGCAAGGAAGAGGGCGATGTGGTTGCCGTGAAAACGCCAAGTGGCGTTATCGAGTACGAGATTGTCGAAGTCCGTCACATCTGAAAACGGGCGCCCGCTGCGTGCGGGCGCCATGCTTTGGCAGCTGACCCAGATGCTTTGGGTCGGCGGTCTATGGCTGATTCATCTTGGCTTGCAGCCGGTGTTGGGCAAAATCGGCTTGGCACCGCTGTTGGTCGATGAAGTGGCCAGTGCATTTGAAGTGCTGGTGGTGGGATTCGCCGCCGCATGCGTGATTTTTCAGGCTTTGGTGCTGGTACAGGCCGAAGGCCTTGCCAGTCTATGGCGGGATTTTCGCGGTCAGGTGCTGCTGATGGCGTTGTATGCGTGCGCGATGTTTGTCGCAATACGTGTCGGCTGGCCGGATGCGCAGCGCTGGCAGGTGTTCAGTTTTCTGATCCTGGGGTTTTCCGGACTGGTGCTGGTGCTGCAACCGGTGCCGGGATGGGGTGGCAGGGTGCGCGAAGCACACCCTTGACCCTTGTCATCACTTGAAGCGATGAACGTTCGACAGCTGCTTGTTGACGCTGAAGTTCTTGCGGTAAACCAGTGCCATCTTGCCGATGACCTGTACCAGGTCCGCTTTGCCGACCTTGCACAGCTCTGCAATGTGCGCCAGGCGCGACTCGCGATCGAGGATATTGAGCTTGATCTTGATCAGCTCGTGATCCGCTAGGGCGCGTTCAAGTTCGGCTAGCACACCTTCAGTCAAACCGTTGTCAGCCACAGTCAAAACTGGTTTCAGATGGTGGCCAATGGATTTGTACTGTTTCTTCTGCTCTGGAGTGAGCGGCATAATCTGACCCTTTCGTCTGGATTCTGTAAAATGGCGGCCATTTTACCCGAGGGTTCGTGGATCCGCCCAATTAATCACGACCCTTATCATCGAGGTGCCCAATGGCGCGTTCCAAGACAAGCCTTGGTTGGCTGAAAAGACATGTCAACGATCCCTATGTGAAGCAAGCGCAGAAGGATGGCTACCGCTCGCGTGCGAGTTACAAGCTTCTGGAGATCCAGGAGAAATACAAGCTGATCCGTTCCGGCATGAGCGTTGTCGACCTGGGCGCGGCGCCCGGTGGCTGGTCGCAGGTCACGAGCCGGTTGATCGGTGGTCAGGGGCGCCTGATCGCCTCGGACATTCTGGAAATGGACAGTATTCCGGACGTGAATTTCATTCAGGGGGACTTCACCGAGGACGAAGTGCTCGCGCGGATCCTTGAGGCCGTGGGTAATTCGCAGGTAGACCTTGTGATTTCCGATATGGCCCCCAATATGAGTGGTACGCCTGAAGTGGACATGCCAAAAGCCATGTTCCTTTGTGAACTGGCGCTTGATCTGGCGGAACGGATACTCAAGCCGGGTGGCAATTTCGTGATCAAGATTTTTCAGGGCGAAGGTTTTGATGTTTACCTGAAGGATGCTCGTCGGAAATTCGACAAGATCCAGATGATCAAGCCAGACTCCTCCCGCGGCAGTTCCCGCGAGCAGTACATGCTGGCCTGGGGTTACCGCGGGCGTAGTGAGTAACACGAGGTTTTTTGCCGGGGTGATAGGTTTTTCGTATTTTGCCCCGTGTGCATAAGCGAATATTGTGTAGAAAGTGTTTCACAAAGGGTTACAGACGGCGCCTGCCAGAGTTGTAGGTAATGTAGTAAGTTAGGCCGGTGAATATCATGCGAAGCGCGCGCCAGTAGCGGAGCTTGCTTCAGAGGGTAGTTAATTGAACGATATGGCAAAGAATCTGATCCTGTGGTTGATCATCGCGGCAGTCCTCGTGACGGTGATGAACAACTTCTCCAGCCCTAACGAGCCGCAGACCCTCAACTATTCCGACTTCATCCAGCAGGTCAAGGATGGCAAGGTCGAGCGCGTAGCCGTTGATGGCTATGTGATTACCGGTAAGCGCAACGATGGCGACAGCTTCAAGACCATTCGTCCGGCGATCCAGGACAATGGCCTGATCGGCGACCTGGTCGACAATCACGTCGTGGTCGAAGGCAAGCAGCCTGAGCAGCAAAGCATCTGGACCCAGCTTCTGGTGGCCAGCTTCCCGATCCTGGTGATCATCGCGGTGTTCATGTTCTTCATGCGCCAGATGCAGGGTGGTGCCGGTGGCAAGGGCGGGCCGATGAGCTTTGGCAAGAGCAAGGCGCGTCTGTTGTCTGAAGACCAGGTGAAAACCACATTGGCTGACGTTGCCGGTTGCGACGAAGCCAAGGAAGAAGTGGGTGAACTGGTTGAGTTCCTCCGTGATCCGGGCAAGTTCCAGCGTCTGGGCGGTCGCATTCCTCGCGGTGTGCTGATGGTCGGCCCTCCGGGTACCGGTAAAACCCTGCTGGCCAAAGCGATTGCCGGCGAAGCCAAGGTACCGTTTTTCACCATTTCCGGTTCTGACTTCGTCGAGATGTTCGTCGGTGTCGGTGCCAGCCGCGTACGTGACATGTTCGAGCAGGCGAAGAAACACGCGCCTTGCATCATCTTCATCGACGAAATCGACGCCGTCGGTCGCCATCGTGGCGCCGGCATGGGCGGCGGTCATGACGAGCGCGAGCAGACCCTCAACCAGTTGCTGGTAGAGATGGACGGCTTCGAGATGAACGACGGCATCATTGTAATTGCTGCCACCAACCGTCCTGACGTGCTTGACCCGGCGCTGCTGCGTCCGGGCCGTTTCGACCGTCAGGTGGTGGTTGGCTTGCCGGACATCCGTGGTCGCGAGCAGATCCTCAAGGTTCACATGCGCAAAGTGCCAATGGGTGACGACGTTGCTCCGGCCGTTATCGCGCGTGGTACTCCGGGCTTCTCTGGTGCTGACCTGGCTAACCTGGTCAACGAAGCGTCGCTGTTCGCTGCGCGTAGCGGCAAACGCATCGTTGAAATGAAAGAGTTCGAACTGGCCAAAGACAAGATCATGATGGGCGCCGAGCGCAAGTCGATGGTCATGTCCGAGAAGGAAAAGCAGAACACTGCTTATCATGAAGCCGGCCACGCTATCGTCGGTCGTGTAGTGCCAGAGCATGATCCGGTGTACAAGGTGTCGATCATTCCGCGTGGTCGCGCGCTGGGTGTAACCATGTTCCTGCCGGAAGAGGATCGCTACAGCCTGTCCAAACGTGCATTGATCAGCCAGATCTGCTCGCTGTACGGCGGCCGTATCGCTGAAGAGATGACCCTGGGCTTTGACGGTGTCACCACCGGCGCGTCCAACGACATCATGCGTGCCAGCCAGATTGCACGGAACATGGTGACCAAGTGGGGTCTGTCGGAAAAGCTCGGCCCTCTGATGTATGCCGAAGAAGAAGGCGAGGTGTTCCTCGGTCGCGGCGGTGGCGGTCAGAGTGCCAGCTTCTCCGGCGAGACAGCCAAGCTGATCGACTCCGAGGTGCGCAGCATCATTGACCAGTGCTACGGCACGGCCAAGCAGATCCTCACGGATAACCGTGACAAGCTCGACGCCATGGCTGATGCGTTGATGAAGTACGAAACGATCGACGCTGAACAGATCGACGACATCATGGCGGGTCGTACTCCTCGCGAGCCTCGCGACTGGTCCGGTGGTACGGGTACACCTCCACCTCCAGTGGTTCAGGACGAGCGTCCGGAAACACCGATCGGCGGTCCGGCTGCTGACGTTTAAGGTTTGAAATGACTTCTGTACAGTCCCTGACCCGGTTGCCTTGCGGCAACCGGGTTCTTGATTTGGCCCGGACACACGTCATGGGCATTCTCAATGTCACTCCCGATTCTTTCTCTGATGGTGGCCGTTACAGCCAGCACGACGCAGCCTTGCGCCATGCCGAAGCCATGGTGCTGGCTGGCGCGACGCTGATTGATGTCGGCGGCGAATCGACCCGGCCAGGTGCGCGAGCGGTTTCTCCTCTGGAGGAGCTGGAGCGCGTGGCGCCCGTCGTTGAACTGATCAATCGCGAACTGGATGTGGTTATCTCGGTTGACACTTCAACGCCGGCGGTCATGCGTGAAACTGCGCGACTGGGTGCAGGGTTGATCAACGATGTGCGCTCCCTGCAGCGCGATGGTGCGCTGGACGCAGCCGCCGCCACTGGCCTGCCGGTGTGCCTGATGCATATGCTGGGTGAGCCTGGCGACATGCAGGACAATCCGCAGTATCAGGATGTCACCCGGGAAGTCGGCGAGTTTCTCGCAGAGCGCATGGCTCAATGTGCATTGGCGGGTATCCCGGCCAATCGGATCATTCTCGACCCCGGTTTCGGTTTCGCCAAAACCCTGCAGCACAATCTAAGCTTGTTCAAGCATATGGAAGCCCTGCATGCGCTGGGGCGGCCGTTGTTGGTTGGTGTTTCGCGCAAGAGCATGATCGGACATGCATTGAATCGTCCCGTGGGCGAGCGTCTGCATGGCGGTCTGGCGCTGGCGG